>JBAVRC010000885.1:0-4303 GCA_049694615.1 Thermosynechococcaceae cyanobacterium
GTACAACCCTTTGGGGTGGTCATCCGCGCACTGACGAGATGACTGAACTGAAAATGCTGACCGTTTCGTTGGCCGCAGCGCTGTCTGCCCTGAATCTACGGGGAACGATGTCCTCCGCAGCGCCACAATCCCAACAAATAATCGAGGTTGTTAGTCGTATTCTTTCAGCCACAACCTACGAGTCCCGCTTGCAATTAATACTGGAGTGTTTATATACGACCATTCAACCCTCTCGAGCGTGCCTATATTGGTTTGATGCCCAAGAACACACTTGTCGGTTGCAGGAGATCTATACCGGGCCAACCCTCAAGCGGAACAGCGCAAAAGCAACCCCAATGGTCGAAATATCGCTGCAAGATCTGGGTCCGTTTTATCAAAATACGTTGCAACATTCAGTGGTGTCTATTCCCGATACCCACAGTATGGTCAATAACCAACAAGCACCGATCCGTCTCATGAACGCGACCAAGTCCAAGTCTTGGTTAAGCGCAGGGATTAAGGAAGGCTTCAAAATAGTGGGCGTTTTGGCGGTAGAAGGGAACGAACCTCGCCTCTGGAGCGATGCGGATAAGCAGCACCTCAATTTGATGACTCAATTAATGAGTCAAGGGGCTTCGGGGGATCTCAATGGCAACGTTTTGAGAACAGATAGTCAGACTGTTTTGGATAGACTCTTTGCTGTGTTGAGAGAGACTGAAACGCAGTTCGATCAGTGGGACAAGACTCTGCTGAATTGTCTGGAGCAAATTGGCCAGCAATTTGCGGCTCGCTGGGTGGCTATTATTAGCCATTCTCCCGAAGAAGGGGACTTTGAATGCCGAGCTCAATTTTTTCAGCGAAAAAAGGAACCCTTGCCGGAACGACTACCGCTCGTCAGCGAAGTCGATTCTAAAATGCTGAAACGAATGTCTGATTCGATTACGATTCAATCGACCGCACAAGACTTGCGAATGTTAACCTGGCGCGACCATCTGGATGCGATTGGGTTACAGTCTTACCTGCTGCACAAAATTGGGCCCAATCAAGGATTCGGCACTTTTTTACTGCTAGGCGTCGATTTGCCGCGAACTTGGATCCAAGGTGATAAAGATGCCCTAGAACCCATTTCCAAGACGTTGCATCAAGCGTTGAGTCGGCGGGATGAATGGTTGGAAAATACGTTTCAGCAACAGGCCCGAGAAATTCTGAATCAAGGGCTGTATGCCATTCAACAATCCCGTCCAATTGATGAAGTGTTTGCTGTGGCGGCTCAAGTGTTGCAACAGTTTTTAGGGGTTGAATGTTTAATCCTTTTGCGTTGGTCTTTAGATCATCCTGATGCCCAATTTGCAGGCTTGGTGAATGGGCCTAAATTTCAAGTCGATTCGTCGGCTAAATTGCTTTGGCGAGAGGACGGATTTATTCAAGCGTTGCTCCAGCAGTCGGCAGACCAGTCCGGAACTGATGCATCCGGGATGGTAACGTTGCGGGGCACTTTCCCTGAGCTAACGGCACACAATAGCGGTTGGCTATCGGGGGTGGGCTGTCTGGAATTATTAGGCGCACCACTAAACCTCTATCCAGAGGATCCCGCACTGGGTCTGGTGTTAGCGCTGGATAGCCGTCGGCAAGATTGGTCTGCCTTCAAGCGGGAAGGGGTTCAGTTGCTGGTGCGCGAATTAACGAGTCGCTATCGATCGCACTATCTGACGAATCAATTGTCCCAACGGCTGGAAACACTGGAATGCTTAAATTGGTATAAGCAACGGCACCTGGAACATTTGTGTCGCTTGTGGACCGATCAAATGTCGAAGTTTCAGGTGTTGCTATCGGCTCAAAATCCGGCCAATGGACCGGGGTCTGGTGGCATACGGGGGCGTCAGCAACAACCGTTGGGTCAGTTGTATCAAGCTTTCTCGACGCTAGATGACATTCTAAAAACAGAAGTTTGGCAGTTGCAATTGGAATCGGAAACAGTGTCGCTAGCAGCACTGCTGCGGCGATCCATCGAACGTATTGATGATGTGGTGAAGGCGCGTCAACTTTGGACACAGGTGCATAATTTAACGCCCAGTGTTTCGTTGCAGGTTCCGTCCCACAAGCTAGAACTGATGCTGATTGAGTTATTGCTGGCCGCTAGCTATCGCTCTAAGGTAGGCGATCGCATCGATATTTGGTGTCGTTCGCTCCAGGATCAATGGCTGGAAATTTCGATTACCGATAACGGTCGATTAAATCCTCAGTTGGTGAGTGCGATTCAGGAATCGCCCCGTCAACCCCACCTGGTGAGTTCTGTTTTGGAATCCTTGCCGGGACTGCATTTTAAGGTTTGCCAGTTGTTGCTGGAGCAAATGGGTGGACAGCTGGAACTGGCTCAACTGGAGGATGGACGGTCTCTGAGTCGGATTATTTTGCCCCTTAGGAATGAGCGTTAAAGGAAGGTCTGTTCGGGTTGAGCCAAGTCCTAAGAAAAATTTCTGTACGCTAAGCAACGTAAAAATGTCAGTATGGTTAATGGTGGCATTTTTGCCGAGTCTGCCCTTTCACCCCAGTCTTCATGACCCTTCAAACCGAACATCCCGAACCTTTGGTTGAAACGATTCCAGATGTCTTGCCATCCTATTTTCTGGAACTGGTACCATCCACCGCAGCGGATTTGCCGAGCGTTGAACATCAGGTTCAGCCGAATCGATTTCGAACCTTGTCTGCGATCGCGGCGTTGGTGGTTGCCTTGGTCTCGATTTCCCTGTCTGCGATATTGGTCCGGTATGGCGAGCAGGAACTGAGTCCCTATGCGATCGCCTTTAATCGCTATTGGATTACAGCCGTTGTGTTGAGCGGGTGGTTTGGGTTGAAAGCAGTTCGTGAGGGTCTGTTTCGCCCCTCGCTGGCACCGCAGGAGGACGCTTCAATGACGACGGTGGGGGCGAAGCGTTCTGGATTGAAGTCCAAAGTAACGGTCACCTGTACCCATAGTTGCGAAACGTTGAGTGTGCTGGAGCCGGAATTGATTGCTACGCTATTGCCGGTTGAGGCTACAACCTTTGGCCGTCAATGGATTGGGTGGTCTTTACTGGCTTTGGGTGCTTTATTGGCCGGGGATCTAGTGCTGTGGGCTTGGGCACTGACCCAAACTTCGGTGGCCAATGCCACGCTGTTGGCGAATTTGACCCCTGTTTTTACGTGTTTGATGGGGTGGCTGTTCTGGGGCAAGCAATTTGATAGAAGGTTACTGATCGGCATGGCGATCGCCCTCGTCGGAACCCTTACGATTGGGGTCGGCGATCTCCAGGCCGGATCGGGCAAGCTGTTGGGGGATGGGGTTGCATTACTAGGGGCCTTTTCCTTTGCCGGCTATTTGCTGTTGCTTGAGCGGCTGCAAACGCGGTTTTCAACGATGCACCTTAACTTTTGGAGTTCGGCGATCGCCGCCGGATTGACGTTGCCTATTGTGGGGTTGACGGGAAATACCCTAATTCCTTTATCGTGGCAAGGCTGGTTGACGGTGGTGTTGCTGGCGTTGGTGTGTCAGGTTTTGGGACAGGGGCTATTGGCCTATAGTCTTAATGCCTTATCTTGCGAGTTTGTGGCCATTTTCTTACTCCTAGACCCTATTTTGGCAGCATTAGGGGGCTGGGTTTTCTTTTCAGAGGCTTTGAGTTTGGTGTCGTGGCTGGCGTTTGCGATCGTTTTGGTTGGTATATACTTGGCGTCTTCGAGTCAGTCGGCGGTTAAAGAAACGGCTCTGATTGTGTGATGATCTATGTGTGCAAAGGCCCTAACAACGGCTGGGGTGAATCCCAGGTTCTATGATTAAACTTCTAGATAATGTTGTATTAAATCAGCAATTCTAAGATTTCCATTCATTCTTTGGCGTTGTTCTTCTTGTGAAAGGTGTGCGGTGAGTTCTTTCGACCATTGCTGTTCATCTACTTCGTTTAGGTCAGCGATCGCTGTAAACCAAACCAGATGTGCCTCTTCTTCGCGTTCCTGTAACAGAAGCTGAATCATGAGATAGATATAATTAATTGTTTCGCGTGGATTCTCGGCTATTGCCTGTTCATACTGTGCAATTAAGTTGCGCTGCTCTTGCTGGTGCAGAATTAATTTTTGTTGATGGGTTTTGATCACGGGTTCTAACCAGGCTTGCCACTCTTGCGATCGCACTTCCCACGTATACTCATTGCGTACATAATTAAGCTGGGTTTGCAAGGTTTGTTCTAATTCCTGGGAGTTAAATTCCTGTTGATGTTGCCAATATCTGAGATAACCAATCACGCGCTCGGCAAACTGCGCTTTATAAACAGCTCTGTCTTCGACACCC
>JBAVRC010000886.1:0-9490 GCA_049694615.1 Thermosynechococcaceae cyanobacterium
GGGTTGTACCCTCTCCCAATTGGCGATCGCATGGTGTGCGAGCAATCCCCATGTCAGCACAGTGATCACCGGAGCGAGTCGCAAGGAACAAGTCGTTGAAAACATGCAGGCGGTTGATCTGATTCCCCAACTCGACTCGGCACTCCTAGAACAAATTAACAAAGCTGTGGATGTGGTTGAATCTAAGGCATCCCAGTCATAATTTGTTAACTTCATCGGTTACTAGTAAAAAGCATTTATGGCAAATTAAATCCATTAAAAGAGGTGCTATGTTCATTTGTCTAATCGCAGACTACGGGATAGGCGATCCAGCCTTTTCGGAAGTCACTCAACGTTTGCTTATGGCCCTGCCACAGGCACAGGTTAATGTATTATCTGTGCCGCCCTTCAGCACATTAGCCACAGGATTTTGGATTGCGCAACTGGGTTTAAATCCGGGTCCGCCCAACCGTTTTATTTATCACAACTGCGCACCGCGCCAAGACGATCTGGAAGCTCGCCAGAATAACGAAGGGGAGGGATTGACCTATGCCCTGTTGCCAAATGGGGTCAAAGTTGTAGGTGTCAATGCAGGCTTCACCCTTTCATTTATAAAGCACCATGCCGAAATCTTGCGAACTGTAAATGTCTCCAGGGGAGGGTCTCAGTTTCGATCTAGAGATGTTTTCCCGCCTGCGGCAGCGGCAATTGCCTGTGAAGACTTTAGCCTACTTGGGGATGCTTTAGTCGCCGAACAGATACCGAATGTACCACTGGATCGGGTTGCCTGGATTGATGGTTATGGCAACATCAAAACGACCATACCTGCTCACACTGTTGCGATGGGGCCTGAAACCAAAGTTGTGATTCGGATTGGCGATGTGGTCAGCGATGCAATTTACTCGGATGGAAGTTTCCGAGTGTCGGAAGGAACTTTAGCCTTTGCCCCAGGGAGTTCAGGCTGGCCAGTCAAAGAGGGAGAAGAACCACAGCGTTGGATGGAACTATTTCTTCGGGGCGGTAATGCGTGGGAACGATTTGGCCGACCTCGGATTAATCAAAAAGTAACCTTGTTGACTTGAAGCAATATTTGGAACAAGAATTTTAAGAAAATATATTAAGAAGCTTTGACAACCTGTCTCAAAGGGATACTTGCATGGAGTGGTGTTCTAAAAACTTTGGAGGTGTTGAGAGACTGTGCCAAATGTTGGCGGTAAAGATTACTCAGTTGAATTGCAACGCCCGTCCAACTAAATTGATCAATTACTCGTTGCGTAGCTTGTATCCCGACTTGATAGGACCACAAGTTGTTGGAGAGGATTCGTTTGATTGCTTGGGCAAATCCGCTCGGGTTAAGAGGTTGCACCAGTAAACCCGTTTCTTCGTGAATGACTGTAAACTTTAACCCCCCAACATTGGATGCGACCACAGGTGTTCCACAGGCCATCGCCTCAATTGCAACTAACCCGAAGGGTTCATAATGACTTGGAATTACACAAACATCAGCCGCTGTGTAATACAGGGGTAAGCGGTCATGTCCCACCTGACCGACAAATTCAGTCGCGGCCCGAATTCCTAAACGATCAACCATGTCTTTGATCCGCCTACATTCGGCCCCATCCGCTTCTAGCGGATGGCTCCCACCGACAATGAGGAGGCGTAGATTTTGATCGGGGGATACTTCGGCGGCTAACTGAGCAAAAGCTAGAACTAGCGTTTCGATTCCTTTACGGGGGTCAAAACGACCAACATATAGAACAATTTTGTCTTGAGAATTAAGCTTTAGTTGATATCGAGCTTCGGGTTGACCAATAGGTTGGAAGGTTTGGATATTTGTGCCACAGGGAATAAGGGTGATATTACCGTACTGAGAGACTAAGTTCCGTAAATCTTTTACTTCCTGAGGGCTGGTGGCAATTACGGCATCGGCTTGTTCAAGGATTTGCTGTTCCACGGCTAAACGAGTTTGGGCAATTGCTGGAATGTCGCGGATCGTATGATACTTGACCGCACCGAGGGAATGGTAGGTGTGCAGCAATTGAATATTTTGTTGTTTCTTAAGTTCTAAGCCAACCCAACCGGACATCCAGTAGTTTGTGTGAATGAGTGGGTAGTAAACACTTTCCTTTTGCTGAAATGACCGAAATGCAGCCACAAATTCAGGCATGTATTCAAACAAACGATCACGGGGAATGTAGGTCTCTGGACCTGCGTTCAGACGAATAGTTCGACAATGGAGTGAGTGTTGCACGATCATTTCGTCATCAGCATGACTCTTGCGGGTAAACATGTCTACCTGCCAGCCTATTTTTGCAAGGGCTTCGCCAACTTGCCTAACATAGACATTTTGGCCGCCCGCAGCATCTTGACCGAGTTCTGCTGCCGGATCACCGTGCTCGGAGATTAATGCGATCGCTTGCCGATCAGGGATTTTGATATGAGCGATAGGAAAAGGGCTGGGGTTAGTTTTCATAGGAATACTAAGAATTTAATCTAATGAAGGGAGCTATGCGTCAATTGAGGAAGTTCTCCTAGAGCATTAAAATAAAGTTGGTTGCATTCTCAGGATATTTTCCAAGTTCACTGAAAGTTAGGCAGTTGTGGCAATGACAGGACGTCCATTGCGAGAAAAGTGCTGAGCTATAACTTGCTGATATACGGCTTCGTATCCTGTAGCCATTTGTTCCAGTCCAAACCGATCCGCAACGTATTTGCGACAAATACTTCGCGAGAGGGAGGGGATATAACCCACCGCTGCAATGCAGTCTTCAAGCGTATTGCAAATAAAGCCGCTTTGTCCGTGGGCAATGACTTCGGGAACAGCGCCTAGATTCATGCCAATAACCGGGGTACCTGCTGCCATGGATTCAATCATCACCAACCCAAATGGTTCTCGCCATGTAATGGGGAATAAAGTTGCGATCGCCCGACCCATAAGATTATTTTTCATCGTGTGGTCCGCTTCGCCTAAAAATTGGATGAAGTCGCCATCAATATGGGGTGCAATTTCACGCGCAAAGTAATCTGTATCAACTGGGTCTACTTTGCCAGCCATTTTTAAGGGAACACCCGTCGCTTTGGCAATTGTGATTGCGTGATGGGGACCTTTCTCTGGAGACATCCGACCGAGAAATGCGAGATAGGATGGTAAATCAGGCGTAGGGAAAAACTGATGGCTATTGACATCAATACTGTTGTATACGGTCGCTAGGCAGTTTAACCCTAACTGATTTTCTCGTTGGGCATCGGAAATACTGACATAAGGTTGATTTTTGGCATAGGAAAACATTTTTCGGTTATCGGGTGTAAAAATACCGTGCAATGTGTGTACGGTTGGAGTGTTACACCGCTTGGCGAAAGGAAGGGCTGCATAACCCATGTGAGAATGAATGAGATCAAATTCGTGGGATCTTTCGTAAAAAGTTGACAACTGGAGCAATTCGTAGATTCCATATTCTTTAACATTGCGATCTAAGCGAAGAGCTTGCGGGTGAATAGACTCTAGTTTCGCTAAAGTCACTGAATCTCCAGAAGCAAACAACGTTACATCATGGCCGCGTTTAACTAATACGTCCGTTAATAAACTAACGACTAATTCAATTCCGCCGTAAGCAGGGGGCGGCACACGCTCCCATAATGGTGAGAGTTGAGCAATACGCATTACAAAAACTCCTAATTCAAACCTTAATTTTAAAAAATTAAGGTTTTATAGTTAAAATTGAACATGAATTGAAAGTATTTTATTGAGTCAAAAGGATACCCGTACTAAAACTACTTAGCCATTATCAAGAAAAATGTTGTCGAATTCACGATTAGGATTAATACAGAGAAGCTAATTTTTCTTGATAATGAGTTTTGGTGCTTTTAACTAATAAAGTCAAACATCTATTCAAACCCAAATTCGGATTTTAGCTCAGACTTCATCAATGACCGGATTACATTGTCTTTGATCATCATTTGTTGCAACACTTTAATCAACAGCTCTTGAGCCTGATCTCGATTTAACTTTTCAACAGTTTCCTTATATACCAAGAGAGAGAATTCTTGTTCTAAACTAAGTTCTAGCTTCAATGCATTCATGATTTGCTCCTTGCCATATAGTTGGCAATAGAAGATTATTTTATGGACTCAAAGCGGCATTAACTATTACAGTTTTAACACCTTTGATTTCCATCGCTAATGGTTTAATTTTATCGAGTTCCGCTTGGACTGTAACGACTCCCGACACTGTTATATCTGCATTATGAGCTTTTACAGTGAGCTTACTACTGGGCAGATTTGCTTCTAACTTACTGCGTACTTCACTAGCCAAATCTGAGTCGGCACGATTTTCTAGATTGCCTCCTCCCATATTGTTCCGTTGCTCTCGTGCCTGAATATCTGAATTTAACTGCTTTCTACGTGTTTCACTTTGAGCATCATTTTGGGTGGCATTACCCTTGCTTGCTGTAGTAGCCTGCTTATTGTTGTCTGTTGAACTGGGAGAATCCGATGCTGTTTTAGCTGTGGTACAAGCTGATATAGTAGCCATTAAAAAGATGCTAAATAGCAAGGGTAAAAAAGATCTAGTTTTAGAAAATGTATTCATTTTTTTATCCTCAAATTCTGTAACAAATGACTATGATAATCTAAATTTTATAGACCTGCGTGGGGGCAGAAATTGTTGTCACTGTCTGTACTGGTTCACTCGATAACTCGTAGGCATACCATTCATCAATACCACAATGACTGAAGATTGCTTGAGCTAATGTGATATCTGCATCCGATCCCTCAACGATGACCAGATAATCTCCCGCTGTAATCCGATCACTGTAAACTTTGGCCCGATCATTAGGGATTCCTAAGCCCACTAGTCCACCTGCTAAGCTACCAACGGCGGCACCAATAACACCACCTGAAATTACTGTGGCTATAGCAGTTGCTGTTGCACCAGCCAACATGATTGGACCAATTCCAGGAATAGCAATGATACCTAGACCGACTAATAAGCCTGTCATTCCCCCTAACGTACTCCCAGCTACAGCACCTTTTTGGGCTGTTTCTTCAGCCTCATTTTCATCGGTAGTTAAGTTATCAATATTTGCCAGTTGATCACTCGTATTGGCCCCTGCCATTTCAGTGTGAAGGTTGATATCACGTCCTACGACTGAAACTCGATCCATCAAAAAACCACGATTTTTTAGCTCATTTAAGGCAGTTTCAGTCACGTCATAATTTGTAAATACGCCAACAGCACGTTGTTCTAACATTGTTGTTTCCTCTAAAGATTGTTATTTGTTGATTTTATCTTGAAAATCTTGTCTGAGAGTTCTAAATAATCATGATTTTATTTTCACTGTTGAATTTCGAATTAATTGGAATAATGGCGATCGCCTGACTTTGGCGCAATTTTGCAACAGGAATCAACTTCCTACCGTACTGATTTAAGAGCGGCTCGACCTGACTCTGTCGCCTGAAGTTCTGCGTTGCTAAATTCAGGAGTTTTGGTATAGACAGAATTAAGCAAAATATCCAAAGCTTCCTCTTGACGTGCAGTTTCAATCGCTTCATGGGTAATACATTCACCCACATTGAGTAACACTCGATCTTGCCTGTCCAAAATGACTCGCGTGACAGGTCGCCCCAAAGCACCTCGAATTCTCTTCTCTTCAAGGGCCTGTGTACTACGTTCTCGGACTTCATCAACGGATTCTTTTACCCAACTCCAAGCATAGGTCGCTTGATGGCCAAGATTATGGGTGGTTTGCCCTGCACGGGCGATCGCCCCATCCGCTTCTTTGCGCATAGCCTGAGTTGTAGACAGACCCACCGCATTGAGGAGTGCCTGTTCTTGGTGATGAACTTTAGCCCGTTCAATCACGGTATCCGTGACGATTTGACCAGGGGCTGCAATGAAAACGCCATCTCGGGTTTTGACGACTTGCAGGACTCGTCGTCCAGATGCTTGCTCAATCGTGTATCCAGCCGCAATCTGATCTGCGCGTTCAATCGAATTGGATAGGGAAGTGTTAAGTCCTTGTCTAAGGTCAGAGACTTGCTCTCCAGCCTGTTGAGTGGCCTGCTGAATTTTGTCACCTGCTGTCTGAGCGGCTTGCTTGACTTGTTCAGCGGTTTGTTCAGAAGCTACTTTCAGTCTTCCATTCGCTTCCTGCCAGAGATCGCCTCCAGCAGCATGATAAAGCTGATCCAGAATCCCTTCAGATTGGGCAATGGTGATATCTGTTTCGGTAATGACATGACCTGAGGCTAGAAAGAGAATGCCTTCTGGGTAGAAGATCTCAATTTGAGTTGCCTTACCTAGGACAAAAGCTTTTTGTTCCTCTGGCTCAATAATCGAGTTGGTGAGTGCGGTAGCCGCTTGCTGGCGGGTCTCTTCTAGACGAGTTCCAACTTCGGATGCCGCAGATTGAACCGTTTCGCTGGTTTTCTGGGCGGCTTCTTGCACCTTATCATTCACGGTGAACATTGCACCTTTGATGCCGCCTACTTGTTCTTCCATCAGTATTGCGACCATTGAAGGCACAAAAGCAAAGTGTTCGCCAATTTTTAGGGTTTCTACTGCTGGGACGAAGGAACGACCTGAATAAACGTCTGCAAACAGCCCGCCTGACACCTCATAGCCTTCGATAAGACCTGTCTTTTCATCAAAGTAGAGATCTAGCATTTTTCCTAGATCACGACCGTCAACGGTCATGATATGCGTATTTTTTAAAATATTATTACGATCTAAAATGGCTTTAATATCTGGCACCTTAGAGACGGAAATAATATTATCTTTGGTTGCTGTGATGACTGCATCAGCTCCAATAGACTGAACAGAGGTAGTGGAAAGAATTTTAGCAGGACTTAAGAATTGGCTTTCTTCAACCAGAAATGCCACTAAAATATTTTGATTTTGGTCAAAGATTAAATCTTTAACACGGCCATTAATCTCTCCAGTATCAAAGGTAACTATTGGCTTATTGATCAGGTCAGTTCCCTTGCGCATTGTCATTTCTCCTATAAATTTTAATGACAGAATTTTTGCGAACATTCTGTTTTCGAAGGAGACTTACATCTTCGCGACCAAAATTGGGGACTAAGTTAATCAGACCAGAGTATTCCAGGACTATGGCAGAGGTCACGGTTGCAATTAAAAGAACTGCGATATATCCATTTTTATTAGATTGCTTTCCAATTAAACGGGGCATCGCTATCTCCTTTTTTGTGCTGAAGACTTGTTAAGTAGAAACATGAATTCAAGCTAGGGGGGCGACATGCGGCCTAGACTGCTTATCAGTCAAGGGTTTGAGGTCAGTATGACACAAGAAGATATTTAGACTTATTGATACCATTCTCAATAGCGCAAGCTGGAAGCCTTATTCCGTCGTTCTAGCTTTAACCAAATGGCACATATCTTTTTGTAAATGTAAGCCCTGTAACCCTTATTGAATATAGTTTTCAGCCCGCATGTCGCCCCCTCAGGAATTCAAGTAAGAATTACCTAAATTCAAGATAGAAAGTTATGTGCAACTACCAAACAAAATCTATTCGTGTTAGATGGCTAAGATTAAAGAATTTTTGTTTCTTCAAAGAGGTTTTTAATTTTCCCTTTGGCTTGTTTTTGTCGCCCTTGAACCTGAGCCTGTGAGTTGCCTGTCACATCACCCACCATTTCCTCGACTCTACCCGTCACCGTATCAACCGCTGCACTGACACGATTTTTGATGCTTTCAACAGTTTCTTGCTCACTATCATTAAGATTTTCAGCGGTATGACGAAGTCTAGCTTCAGACTGCTTTGCCTGTCCTTGAGCTTGATCCTTTGGATCTCCAGTTAGATTGCCAAGTGCTTCTTGAGCTTTGCCTTCCAAGTTTTTGGCGGTAGCTTCTAATTTATTTTTAAGACTCATGGTACACCTCATTTTTGAAAGTTGAGTTTGGTTTCTCCAACCCATTCATACTATATAGAAGTGCTGCTGACAAAGCGTCCCTCAAAAGAAGGCTATGTTGGCTATCAAAAGAGGTACTTAAAAGCTACTCGATTAAGCCACCGCGTAAGGCCAAGACGGCTGCATGGGTTCTATCGTCAACGCATAACTTCTCAAGAACATGGCGCACATGAGTTTTGACCGTGCCGATCGTAATATAAAGCTGAGCAGCGATTTCAGTGTTGCCGCATCCTTTGACGATAAGCTGAAGAATTTCAATTTCTCGCTCGGTTAAATGAGCTGCTGCCACAATACCTTCATATTCAGCTTCTACACCCCTAATTTGGACTTTATTTTTATTCTCGACGGTCGCTGTATTCGTAGAGCGCACATGCTGTAAGACAATGCTGGCAATGAGGGGGTCGATCCAGGGGTAACCTTCATGGGTTAGCTGTACCGCCTCTGTTAGTTTATCGAGTTTAATATCTTTCATGCAGTACGAATCGGCTCCAGCGGCAAAGGCCGCTAGCACTGTATCCTGGGACTTGTGCATGGTCAGCATAACAATTTTTGTGCTGGATTCTTCTGTTTGCGTTTCCTTAAAACGTCGAACTAGTTCTATGCCATCAATGTCTGGAAGGCCAATATCTACAAGCGCGACATCTGGCTTTACCGCCTCCATCAGTTTGAGTCCCTGAAAACCATTCGCTGCTTCGCCCACGATTTCAAATCCTTCTGCCCGTTGGAAAGCGGCTTCTAGACCCATGCGGGTAAGGTCGTGGTCTTCAACAATTACGACTCGTATCGCTGTCATTTTCGTCCCATTATGATGAATATGTACTGGGCTATGCGTCTACGTAGCTTCACACTGAAGCAGCGGCATCCAAAACACGTCTATCTATAGTATGAAATTTGGTAATACCTCATCTTTGGGTATATACCCCTTTCAGTCTATTATAAATCATTTAAGATTATGTTAATATTTAAGATCTTGCAAATGATTTAGGTGATCATCGAATTTAAGCAAAAAGTTTGATACATATAGATTCTAAGTATTTCGAGATATGTTTGAATTTATATAATCTAACTTTAGATTGATTTATTTAAATCTGCATCTTCGTTATAGTTTGACTAGGTGAGAATCATTCATCAGAAATACAAATTTCTGTGAATTATATCTCTTAAAATATAAATGGAGAAAAACAATGTCTGTAGAAGATAAAGTCAAAGCCACTGCGAAAAACATCGAAGGTAAAGCTCAAGAAGCTTTAGGTAATGTCACAGGAGATCCTGAAGATCAACTAAAAGGCAAGGCTAAACAAGCTGAAAGTCAAGTTCGTCATGCCGCTGAAGATGTCAAAGATGAAGTGAAAAAAGCTGCTCAATAGGTATCTTTAATAAGTAAACAATACTGTCTCATTAAAGAGACAGTATTGTTTTTTGGTCATTGGCAGTGAATAAGGCATATAAGTTTTCTCAGAAAATTTACATGTCTTACTCAAGACTTTATTCCAAAAACCTCATTATTTTTTACTAGAAGCTTTAAGATCTTTCTGAACTTGGTCAAGGACAGTGGTCTGGAAACTCTAAAAAAGCCACCAC
>JBAVRC010000887.1:0-4456 GCA_049694615.1 Thermosynechococcaceae cyanobacterium
TACCAACCTCATTCGCTTTGGGGGTAGTGTGACAGTACTAGAGAACCAAGTTGTCGAAAATGCCCTTGCTTTTGGCGGGAATGTTACGGTATCTCCGAATGCCAAAGTTTTGGATACTGCGATCGCGTTTGGCGGAAGTGTCACACTGCAAAAAGGAGCACGGGTAGAGGGGGATGTTTACTCGTTTGGCGGCAACATCGTCCAGGAACCCGGTGCGATCGTGAATGGTGAACGAGCTACGTTTAGCGATCGCCACGGCATGATGTATGGCACGGATCGAGGCAGAAGTAGCTTTTTTGCTCAGTATTTCTTTAGTGTCATCTTTAGAATTAGCGCTGCTGTAGTAGCGGCAATTCTGGGACTGATTGTTTTGCATACCAACCCACATTTCTTGCTAAATTTGTCTACAAAATTGCGTCAACATTCAGGTTTGACTGCGCTCTGGGGGATGGGGGCGATTGTCGCCAGTATCTTTGTAAGTGTGTTTTTGGCAATTACGCTAATTGGTATTCCACTGATCCCGCTACTGATTCTGACTATGATTGTCAGTTCTCTAGTCGGGTCTCTAGGCGTGGCACTTTTTGTCGGTCAGACTCTTATCCGTAATAAAAATCGGTCTTTACAGCAGCAGTTTTTAGTGGGTTTGGCGATCGTGACGGTTCTATCACTCATGCCATTTTTTGGAGGTTTAGTTGTTTTCCTCGTCAATCTGTTCGGCTTGGGTGTCATCTTGCTGTGGAAGTTTGGTAGAGAAAAACCTCAACTAGCGACTGAGTGAGCAAGGCGGCATAAATTTTCACCATTGTAGTTAATGCTGATTTCGCCGCCTAAAACGAGCAATGTAACCCAACGGTAGCTTCTGTCAAAGCAAGCCGCGCTCTGAAGCTGCTGCAATTCAAATAGTGATATTTATCATGACTCCCATCACTCAGCGCCACAAACAAAACCGACTACCTAAGCCATCAATTATAAAGATGATCGCACTCATATCACTACGAATTCTAATATTCATCTTGATTGCTCTAGCGATTCTGCTAGTCGCATTACTATTCATTAGCACCAGCGTTCCCGTATCGATCCTGATTCTATTTTCAATGGCAGAAGTAGCACTGTTTGTCACGGCATTTCGGCTTGGCTTTACTGCACGCGTGTTGCTTGCCGAACTTGCAGGATTTGTGGCAATCTCCCTTCTCGCCATTTTCGCCTCACAACTCTTCGCATCTACTCCTCCTATTCTCGATGCCAACGGCAAACCCATCCCCAACAGCATTGCCGTCCTGGAAAAAGTGAAGCTCGGCGGTGCTGAAGAATGGATCACCGTTCGCGGCAAGGATTCACGCAATCCAGTGTTGCTCTTTCTAGCGGGTGGTCCCGGTGGTAGCTACCTCGTACTTGAGCAGCGCGCCCTCGCTGAGCTAGAAGATCACTTTGTTGTCGTCAATTGGGATCAACCAGGGGCAGGCAAATCCTTTGACGCAATCGACCATGCCAAATTGACCCCCGATCGCTACATCACCGATACCCACGAATTGGTCTTGAAACTGCGCCAACGCTTTGGCAAAGAGAAAGTCTATCTATCCGGGCAATCGTGGGGCAGTGCTCTTGGCATCATGGTGGTGCAACGTTATCCAGAATTGTTTCATGCGTTTATCGGCACGGGTCAGGAGGTAGCGTTTCTGGAGAACGAGCTGATCCGGTATGAATTGGCGCTGCGTTTGGCACAGGAACGCGGAGACCAGCAGCAAGTGGAAAAACTTAAGCAGCAGGGTCCACCGCCCTATTACGGTAACGACGTCTTGCCCAAGATGCTGACCTACCTCAATGATCTGAAAAAGTATAGGAGTGATGATCAAAATCTTGCGATCGCCAAACCGAAGACCAACATATTGTTTGACCTTATTACAAGCTCTGAGTACGGATTGTACGACAAGGTGAATTTATCCCGAGGAGAACTGAAAACGGTAGGTGTTGTTTTTCCGCAATTGTGGGGTGTGGATTTTCGCAAGCAGACAACGCGGCTCAAAGTACCCGTCTACTTTTTGATTGGTCGCCACGATGGCACCACGTCGCAGAAGCTGACTGAAGAGTATTTTAGTCTTCTGAGCGCAACCCACAAAGAATTGATTTGGTTTGAGCATTCAGGTCACGCTCCCTGGATGAATGAGTCAGCCAAATTCATCAATGTGATGGTGAATAAGGTTTTGGCTCAGGACACGATGAAATAGTTGCGTCTAAAATCACTTTTTAACTAATCAGTATCAAACGATATTTAACAAATCAGAAATATGAATATACTCACATTATCAAATAAATCACCACTAAAATTCTTTCTACTAGTCTTTGCTCTTTCTATCCCTTTATGGATAATAGGGACAATAATCAACGTTAAAGTGCTACCGTTAGATTTTCCTGCAACAGACATGTTAGCTGCATTTATGCCATTGATTGCAGCCAGCATTCTCGTTTACAAAGAAGAAGGAAGAATTGGTATTAAAAAACTATTTAAGAGGATTTTAGATTTTTCAAGAATTACACAAAAAATATGGTATGTGCTTATCATTTTTCTACCTTTTTTAATGTATTTATTGATATACATAATAATCCATCTCTTTGGATTGCCGCTTCCAATTAATTTTCACATTCCTTTTCTTTCTATCCCTTTTCTTTTTAGTTTATTTTTTCTCGGAGCTGTGGCGGAAGAAACTGGCTATATGGGTTATGCCATTGATCCTATACAAGAACGGTTTGGTGCTTTATCAGCAAGTATCCTTATCGGTATACCTTGGGCAGTATGGCATTACCCATCAATCATTCAACAGGGACATAATTTAACTTGGATAGCCTGGGCAACTCTAGGTACAGTTGCGGTAAGAGTTCTGATTGTTTGGATTTACAATAACACAGGAAAAAGTTTATTTGCTTGCATCCTATTTCATACTTTATTGAATGTCGGAAGACCTTTATTTCCAAGAGATAAAATACACAATCCGTTAGTTGACTATCCTTATATTCATTATTCAATAATTGCGATCACTGCTGTTATTGTAATCTTTCTGTGGGGATCAAAAACTTTAGCTCGATACAGATATTCGCAAGGCTCTCAACAAGTTAATTTGGATGATCTGTTATGAATAAACTAAGGCTTTCTGGTCTATTACTCTTTCTTGCTGGTTCAATTGCTTTAATGCGTATCATCACTGCCGAAGCACTGCCAACCTCGTCAGCGACGGTCGCTAGCCCGCTAACGCAGATACCTCAGCTTGAAACCGCCACCCCATCTTTCCCATCAGATCAGCACGTCATTTTCAAAGCTGATACATACTTGAGCAAGCTGACCAAAGCGAGACTTTTTAGCGGGTCGGTACTAATTGCGCGAAACGGCAAAGTTTTGGTCAGAAAGGGTTATGGCGAGGCAGACCGCGAAAAGCATGTAGTGAACACGGCGCAAACGAAATTTCGTATCGGCTCAATGACGAAGCAGTTCACGGCGATGGCGACTCTCATCTTGCAGGCACAGGGCAAACTCAATGTTCACGATCGCATCTGCACTTACCTTTCAAGGTGTCCTACCACATGGCAGAAGATTACCCTTCATCATCTCTTAACCCATACCTCTGGCATCCCGGATTTCACCAGCTTCCCAGACTTTAAGATTACGATGCGATCGCCGTCGTCTCCCACCGAAACGATCGCCCGGTTCAAAGACAAACCGTTAGATTTCCAGCAAGGCGCAAAGTTTAGCTACAGCAACTCCGGCTATGTCGTGCTAGGTGCCATCATCGAGCGGGCATCTGGCGCAACCTATGAAGCGTTCCTCAGAGATAATATTTTTGCCCCGTTACAGATGGTCAATTCGGGCTACGACCACAACAACGGCGATCTTGCTGTCGGCTATCGTGACCAGACAAGCGTTCCGGCTGACTTCATCGATATGTCGATCCCCTACGCCGCTGGCGGATTGTACTCCACCGTGGAAGACCTCTACCGTTGGGATCAGGCTTTGTACACGGATAAACTGATCCCGAAAAGCCTGCGAGACAAGATGTTTACTCCTTTTGCACTAATCCCTAACGGCGGCGGATCTGGCCCTGGCTATGGATGGTTCATCGGCAGGGAAGGCGATCGTCCAATAGTTAGCCACATTGGCGGAATTCAAGGCTTCAGTAGTTCTATTGCTCGCTACCCCAATGACAAAGTTGTCATCATCGTCCTGGGCAATCGGGAAGATGGAAATTCTGGAGATATCGGCGTTCAGCTAGCCAAGATCGTTTTTGGGGAGAAGTAAGCCAAATTCGTAGATGTGATGGTGAACAAGATTCTGCCGAAGAAAACTGCCAAAATATTAGAGGTAAAGTTTAAGAATGAGAAATCCCCAGAGACCTTTCTCGCTGAAAATATATCTATTGATTGTTGTGGCAATATCTTGGCCATTTCAAATTGCATATGTGCTGTGGGC
>JBAVRC010000888.1:0-1768 GCA_049694615.1 Thermosynechococcaceae cyanobacterium
GGCGCTACAAGGGGATCAGAGACTTTTCAAACAGGTTCTTAGGATAGCAACATTGGCACACAGAGCAGAAAAAATGTCCTGTTGTACAGAGTCTCTGCCGAAACGTCAGTTAAAAAATCATTTAATTGGGGGCATTGAGGTGTTCCCCAAAAACTGAATAGCTGAATAGGGTCATAAGCTCTGGATTACCCCCATATGCTAGGAGTAAGACTGAAGTTCTCGAAATTCATTCTCATTAGCTTCGGACAGTATAGCAAAGCTGATAGAACCGGAATATCTGAAAACCTCTCAATTACTTTTTGCCTGAGAAAAGTAAATATTTGACAAAATATTGATATAAATTTTAAAAGACTGAAATAATATTCAGGGTAATAATTTGTATTCATAAATATTGCGTAAATCTGGAGTGAAATGAGTGAAATTTATCAGAATAAATTCTTTGATTTTGTGTTAAATAATTGGAATGATTCAATTGAGAGGTAGTAGTCATGCAACAATCCTCTGAAGATCCGTCTCCAGATAAAATTATTGATTTTTTAATCGCCGATTTTGAACACTTTGGCGACTCATTCTGGCGCAATGAAGAAGTTGGTGAAAAACGCTTCAATTACTTTCTCACATTGGTCAGTGCTGTACTTGCTGGTCTCGTGACATTACATACAAGCAATAACAGTTCGGTTAGTCAAGCCTTACGATCAATCACAAACGCTAGCTTAGGGGGATTATGTATCTTTGGTTTCGTTACCTACCTTCGCATGTTAAAAAGGAACTCGGTCACAGATGAATACAAAAATGCTCTTAAGAATATTCGCAAAAAAATATGTAGCTTTTATCCATTGTTAAACTCTCCTAATTCATATAGTCCATTTTCTGAAGGAGACGCCAATAAAAATGAAGATATGGATAAAAGTAAAGAAAAAATACTTATATTATCTCCCAGCCGAATGAGGTACAGCAAACCATGGTTAGATAAGGCTTTCAGAATACATTCTGTATTGAACTCAATCAGGAAACGCTATAGTTTTCCTAAAGCAGGAGGATTGGCAGAGAGTGTTGCAACAATAGAAGTATTTCTCATTTTTATTCTATGTTATTTTAATTCAGTTCCTGTCATTAAAGCTTTGGGATTTAGCCTCTTGCTATTAGTTATCCTTCTTTTATGCGCTGCGCGAAGGAAAAATTAATGAACTTACCAAGCCAATACTTTCGAGCGGGAGCGGGTGCAGTCATTGTCAATAATCAGAGACTGGTTCTTGTTCTAGAGCGGGCTAAGTTTTCTGGAGCTTGGCAACTTCCGCAAGGAGGGATCGAGGGAACCGAGGAACCACGTCAAACTGTCCTAAGGGAAATTTCTGAGGAGACAGGTATTAATGAAAGTGACTTAGAATTGTTGGACTTCTATCCAGAACCACTTGTCTACGAACTTCCTGTTGCTGACCGAAGCGAGAAAACAGGTCGCGGTCAAGTTCAATACTGGTTTATTTTTAAATTTAATGGCAGTGATGATAGCATTAATATTCAAAAAAGTGACGAGTTTAAAGCATGGCAATGGATACCTTTTCAACAATTGCTTAGTTCAGCAGTAGATTTCCGTAAACCTGTGTATCAAAAAATTGCTGATCGGTTTGAAATTTATATGGGAAGATAAATTTTATGTCTATAGCGGTTCCCAGGCAAATGAGGTACATCAGACCATTGCTAGATAAGGCTTTCAGGCAAATCTTGCACCCCACTCATGCAGGAACCGCTATAGTGAAAGGCTAGCAGC
>JBAVRC010000889.1:0-3627 GCA_049694615.1 Thermosynechococcaceae cyanobacterium
CTTGAGGGTGGGACTGGCAACCGAACACTTTCAGATTAAGCTGCCCAAACCCTTGCGACTGACCTTACCACTCAGTCTGACGCCAGAAACGGTGATTCAAGTGAGCGGCGTCGGTCAGCTTGATACGGCCAAGGATCGGCTTAAACTTAAGGCCCATGCGGTGCAATCGCTAGCGGCAACGCCAGCATTGCCGACAACGCCAGCAACCTGCCCATTGGCAACCCAACCCCAACCCAAACCTTGCGCCAAAATCTTACTCTGTCATAAATCGGGCTGTCAGAAACGCGGCGGCAGACAGTTGAGCCGGATCCTGGAGGCGTCTTTGCGCGATCGCAATCTGGATCACCAGGTCGAAATTCAGTATACGGGTTGCCAAAAGCGATGCGGCTCGGCACCGAATTTGACGTTCATGCCCGGTAAACATCAGTACCGAAAAGTCAACGCCAGCCATCTCCCGGACCTGCTCGATAAGCATCTCAATTAAGCGTAAATCTAGGAAAATAGAGCGCCCTGATGATCGGCATCGGTCAGAACCGTTCCGGTTAAATCAGCGCCGCGTAAATCAGCCTCGCGTAAAATAACGCCCGTCAAATCGGCATAGCTAAGGTCGGCATTTTGTAAATTTGCGCCTGTGAGGTCAACTGCGAGAAAATCTTGACCTAATCCTCGGCGCAAGTTGGCCCGACACAGTTTTGCTCCTGATAGATTGGCATGGCACAAAATAGCTTCATTCAGTTGGGCATAGCTTAAGTCAGAACCGCTCAGATTGGCCCCTTGGAGATCGGTGCGATGGGATGAAATTGATCGCAAATCGGCTTCGATTAAATTGGCTCCAACCAGACTGGCCTGAGTCAGGTTAGCCCCGCTCAAAATGGCTTTACAGAGATTAGCCCCATCCAAACAAGCCGCTTTCAGCATCGCTCCACTCAAATCGGCTTCCCGCAGGATCGCGCCGGACAGATCAGCGGCATCGAGTCGGGTACCCCAGAGAATGGCTTCGCTTAAATCTGCCAACTGCAAACAGGCTTGGCTCAAATCAGTTTTGCCCAATCGCGCTTGCCGAAAATCAGCCTGAAAAAAATTTGTCCCGCTCAGAACGAGGGTGTTCAATTCTGCCTCGCGCAGGACAATCTGCGCGAAATCTCGTTCTCCGGCAGCGTAACGCTTGAGCAGGGCTTCAATATCTAGCATGATTGGGGATTCGAGGTTTAATGGGTAGATAAATCAGGGACTTGGAAGGGTTGGGCTTGTTGCCTGAAGCGATCGCCAATGCCATCTCGCACGACTTGGCACAATTCAAAGACTTTGGCATCTGCAATCTCATAGTAGGCACTGACTCCCTTGGGCTGACGAGCCAGAATTCCCGCCTGGGTCATAATTTTGAGGTGCTTGGACAGGTTTGCCTGACTAAAACCTGTCGCCTCGGTCAGTTCCATCACATTCATTGGCCCTTCATGTAGGCAATTCAGAATTTGCAACCGACTGGTTTCCGACAGCACCTTGAAGTATTCGGCCACGGGAGATAGCACATCAGGCGATAGGGGAGAAGGACGGTGCTGCTTCATTGCAATATCTCAAGCCACATGAGTCGCAGGCTGAAATTGAGCCTTTTATAACTATATAAGAATTTATCTTCGGATCGGCACAAAATCTTTGTTGACTATATAGCTAAATGGTAGTATAGTTAAATAGCTGAGTCTGGAAACAAATATGACACAGACGGTTGTGAGGCGAAAGCAGGGATATTAGTGATGAAACCATCGCAATGCAGGACTCAATTTTTAAAATCTTCGTTTAGGTGTCAAAGACATGGCTCGTATTGTTGTCATTGGAGCTGGACTAGGAGGACTGCCTAGCGCCTATGAATTAAGGCACGTATTGCCCCGTGAGCATCAGGTTGTGCTCATTTCTAATCAACCGACGTTTACCTTTGTGCCGTCGCTGCCCTGGATCGCCTTGGGGTTAAAGTCCCTTGATCGGATTCGGTTAGATTTAGCCACCATTGTGCCTCGGCATGGCATTGAATTAATTCTGGATTCAGTCACGGCGATCGATCCGCAGCGGCGGCAGATTACTTTAAAGGATCGAACGCTGGACTATGACTATGCCGTGATTGCCACGGGTCCAGAGTTGGCGATGGATGCGCTGCCGGGACTAGGGCCAGAAGGTGGCTATACCCAATCGATCTGCAATCCGCACCATGCGGTGCTGGCAGGGGAGGCTTGGCAGAAATTCTTAGAAGATCCGGGGCCAATTGTAGTGGGTGCCGCGCCAGGGGCAAGCTGTTTTGGCCCTGCCTATGAGTTTGCCTTTTTAATCCATCACGTTTTGAAACAGAAGGGACTGCGCGCTCAAGTTCCCATCACCTTCATTACTTCCGAACCCTACGCTGGACATTTAGGGATTGGCGGCATGGCAGATTCCCGTTGGCTGATGCGTAAATACATGGCGAGTCGGGAAATTGAGCTGATGGAAAACACTGCCATTGCTCGGTTTGAGCCAGATGCGGTTCACCTTGCCGATGGACGCACCATTCCGGCGAAGTTTGTGATGGTCTTGCCGCCCTTTCGGGGGCCGCGCTTCCTGCGGGATGCAAAAGGTTTGACCGATGCCAAGGGGTTTGTGCCCGTATTGCCCACCTATCGTCACCCTGAGTTTGAGTCCATTTATTCTGTGGGGGTGATTACTCAGCTTAAGGCGGTAGAACAAACCCCTATCCCGACGGGTGCGCCCAAAGTGGGACTGATGACGGAAGAAATGGCACTTGCTGTGGCGCATAATATTGCGCTGGAATTAGGCGTTATCTCAGGCGCTCAGATCAAGCCAACTTTACAAGCCGTGTGCTTCGCGGATTTCGGCGATACGGGTGCGTTGTTTTTAGCCGATCCACTGTTGCCGGATGCAGAAGGGCATCGCCATCGTGCCCTGACCTTTCACGGACTGTGGGTGTCTTGGATGAAGTTAGGGTTCGAGAAATATTTTCTATTGAAAATGCGGATGGGTTGGACGATTCCTTGGTTTGAGCGTTGGGGCTTTCGGGCGATTGGATTGCCTTTGGTAGAGCTGATTCAGCCAGAGGTCAGCCTGGATCTTGCCCCTCCGATATCCTGAACCAACGGTCTGCCAAGTTTTTCTGTAGGTTCGAGGCTGATGTATGGAAATTGTGGTCAGTCCAGCGGAATTAGAAGCCCTTGCCAACCGATTTAAGGTGTTGGCAGAACCCACGCGGCTCCAAATCCTTGCGGCTATCTGCAATCAGGAACGCAATGTTCAGGATATCTGCGATCGCACGGGGTTACACCCTGCCAATGCCTCGAAGCATTTGCGCTTGATGAAAGATGCCGGAGTGGTGGCCTGTCGGCGCGAGAGGTCATGGCGCTACTACCGCGTGATCGATACCGAATTACTGGCGCTGTGCTCCCATCTTCACTCTGAAGTCAAGCGACGATCTCAATAGGAGAAGACCGATGACCCACAGCTCTGCCGATCCGTTACCCCGACAATCTTTGGATGAATCCCTCGATGCATCCCCGGAACAACCGACGGCTGCCTTGCCAAAGCTGTCTCGCAAGCACTGGGGACTGCTCCTTGGCGGAGTATTGGTGCTCGCGGGGAGCGCTTGGGGTG
>JBAVRC010000890.1:0-1552 GCA_049694615.1 Thermosynechococcaceae cyanobacterium
CAAGGTTCGGTCTTCTTCTGGCGTCAGGTGGGCTTGGAGGCGGGGTCTCATGCAGTTGCTCCATTATGGGATTCTCTCCCTCAATCTTCCTCCATATACCTTCGCTTTTCAACCCAAACCTACTTATGACATGGCACATCAACAGCGATAGTAATTTCCGGTAGCGCTATCAGTTGCAATTTTGAATATGATGTGTGACTGCAAATTACCCAGAACACCATTAGAGGTTAAAATTCAAATCTAAGTACCAAAACAAGCACTTGTCATGCCTTCCTCGAAGTCTGTTGATACAATTTCAACCCTCGCCGCAGCGTTAGACAATCAAACGGTTGAACGGTTAAAAAAAATCGTTACCCATTTACCCATCTCCAAGTCGCCCACCCGAAAAACGGACCTCATCGACTTGATTACGGCTCACATGGGGGGGGGAGAACTGGCAAAACGATGGGCAGAATTGGATAAACTTCAGCAAGCTGCTATTGCAGAAGTGGTTCATTCTGAGTCCTCGCATTACCAATCCGAGCAATTTGTGGCAAAGTATGGTCGTTCCCCGGATTGGGGCACCGGACGGTTCGGGTATCACGATTACAAGCCCTCTCGACTCTATCTATTTTTCTATAACGGCATCCTGCCAGAAGATTTGAAAAAGCGGTTAAAAGCGTTCGTCCCCAAACCTGTCGAAGTACAGGCTCAAAGTGCAAATACCATTCCCAACTCCTTTCCCCTCCAGGTCTATGAATACGACGCAAACTTGAATCGTTCCGTTGCTGTAGTAAAGGAAATCCCTATTCGCCAACAATCAACCGAATCGGCAGCCTTGCAAGATTTACTGACCGTATTGCGTCTGATTCAATCGGGCAAGGTGGCCGTTAGCGACAAAACCCGTCACCCCGGCGCTGCCACCCTCAAAACGATCGCAGCCGTGCTCCAGGGGGGAGATTTCTACGGTCCAGAGGATGAACCGAAGGAGGAATATGCCCAAAAAATTGGCGAGATCAAGCCCTTTGCGTGGTGTTTACTGGTGCAGGCTGGGGGACTAGCCGAACTGGCGGGCAAAAAATTGCAACTCACCAAAGCGGGACTGAAAGCCCTCACATCGCCCCCCGCAGAAACCCTACGCGGTATCTGGCGCAAATGGCTTAAAACCACCTTAATCGATGAATTCCGCAGAGTGGATGAAATTAAGGGCCAAACGGGCAAGGGCGGGCGATCGCTCACCGCAGTGAGCGGGCGTCGGGCCGCAATCACGCAAGCCCTATCGGAATGTCCGGTGGGGGAATGGATGGCCATAGATGACTTTTTCCGATACATGAAAGCGAAACAGTACACCTTTGACGTGACCCGCGATCCCTGGTCTCTCTATTTATGCGAACCAGGATATGGTGCGCTGGGCTATGAAGGGTTTGGCAGTTGGGAAATTCTGCAAGGTCGCTATACACTCTGTTTCTTGTTTGAATATGTGGCCACCTTGGGGTTTATCGATGTGGCCTATGTGCCACCAAGACGGGTTCGCACAGATTTTCGCAAGAACTGGGGGGCTGACGATCTGTCC
>JBAVRC010000891.1:0-2831 GCA_049694615.1 Thermosynechococcaceae cyanobacterium
TTTTGCCAACGCCGCCAGCGCTGATAACGCCTGAGAACCCTTAAGCTGCCAAGATCCTCGCCCCTAGCCTGTGCCGCCTGCAAAACCTGGGCCAGAGTGCCCACATCCCGAATTCCTAAATTCAAACCCTGCCCCCCCACCGGATGACAGGAATGGGCCGCATCTCCCACCAAGGCTAAACGCGATCGCACATATTCGCAGGCATGCATCAGCTTCGCTGGAAAGGCAAATCGATCGCCCACGAGGGCCAGTTGCCCCATCTGGTGGCCATAGCGTTGGGTCAGTTGTTCAATAAAGGCCGCATCGTCTAGGTCCAAAAGGGCTTTAGCTTCCGCGTGAGGCGCCGTCCAAACAATGCGGCAACGGTGCGCCGAGATCGGCAAAATGGCAAAGGGACCGCTGGGCCAAAAGCGTTCGTAAGCGGTGTGATGATGGCTTTTTTCCGTTTGGATCGTGGCCACCACGCAAGACTGCCAGTAGGCTTTACCACGGGTTTTGATAGCTGCTTGCTGCCGCAGTGGCGATCGCGACCCATCCGCCGCGATCGCCAGCCGCACCCGCACCGTTTGTTGGGGGGCGTCATCGTCTGCCAGAGGTTGAATATCCACCGCGACATGGGAAGGGTAGACACGGGTTGCAGCCACTTGGGCGGGACAATGCCAGGTCACATTGGGACAGGTGTTGACAAAGGCCAATAGCTCCGACAACAACACCCGATGCTCGGCCACATAGCCCAATACCTTGCTGTTCAGGTCCGAGGGGTCAAATTCGACCACACGGGGATCGTCTGCATCGGATAACCGCACCCGATTAAAATATTCCACTTGCGGCTCGATGGCCGCCCAAACCCCAATTTGCGCCAAAATGCGGCTGGAGCCGAGATGGATGGCATAGGCTTGCCCCTTGGCGATCGCCTCTACCTGCCGTTGCGCTTCAATCACCAGGATGCGCAACCCAGATGGCTTGAGTGCAGCGGCCAAGGTTAACCCGACCACCCCACCGCCCACAATGGCAATATCGTAGTCCAGCGTATCTTCCGATCCAGTGGCAATAGAAGGAGATGGCTTCGCCCAAGTCAAAACAGCAGCAGAAGGATGGGATGCCATTGGATGGATACAAAAAACGAATGGATTATATTCCTTTTTATTCTGACGCGTTGTATTTTTTCCGACAAGGTGTCAGCCTCTGTGCAGGCAAAACAGGGGCGAAAGATGATAGGGTTGGGGAAGTCCCCCAGTTGTAAAAAACACACCGAGAGCAAGACCATGACGATCTCCGGCGGCCCACTCCAAGGAACTGACAAAAGCCTAGAAGCGATGCGCCATTTTTCCGAAACCTATGCCCAGCGGACCGGTACGTACTTTTGCTCCGATCTGGGGACAACGGCAGTGGTCATCGAAGGACTGGCTAAACATAAAGACGATCTCGGTGCACCGTTGTGTCCTTGTCGCTACTACGAAGACAAGGAAGCAGAGGTCGCTGCCGCCTATTGGAATTGTCCCTGCGTGCCCATGCGGGAGCGCAAGGAATGCCATTGCATGTTGTTTTTGACCCCCGACAACCCCTTTGCGGGCGATCGCCAAAACATCAGTTTTGAAGAAATCCGATCAGAAACCAGCAAGTTTTAGCGCGTGCAGAATGCATTGCCGGAGACGCTGCCCGATGGGTTTTGGCAGGGGGTTGCGGAATTTCGCCAAGGCGAGTTCTATGCCTGCCACGATACCTTAGAAGCCCTATGGATTGAAGCGCAAGAGCCAGATAAAACGTTTTTTCAGGGTATTTTGCAGATTGCGGTG
Organism: Thermosynechococcaceae cyanobacterium; assembly: GCA_049694615.1. GTDB lineage: Bacteria > Cyanobacteriota > Cyanobacteriia > Thermosynechococcales > Thermosynechococcaceae > JAAURS01. The sequence continues at coordinate 1,797 of JBAVRC010000891.1, forward strand.
GCCTGTTACCATTTGGGCAATGGCAATTGGCGCGGAGCCGTTATTTTGCTGGGCGAGGGCATTCGGCGGCTTTCGGACTATCAACCCCATTATGGCGGGATTGATGTTGCACTTTTTTTAGAGACCAGCGCAGCGCTCCTGAATGAACTACAAGCAGCGGGGCCAGATGGCATGGGGACCGTTTCGGAAACTTCGATCCAGCTGTTGTGCGTCAATTCTCTAGAGACCCATACGGGTTCAGAATAGCTTCGTGGTAGGATTCCAAAAACTCGGATATTTCCCTTAATGCATTTCTATGGCCCTAAGGACATGATGAAGGTTCGACCGTTGTTTATCCGCACCTGGGAGATCGCTGGATGTGCCGCGATTGCCCTGAGCGCAGCCAGTTTTTTGGCGTTGGGGGCTGCTGACGGGCAGGTGCAACGACGGGCGCTAACCTTACGGGCGGATATGCAACAGGCCAATGCCAAGACCGGGGTGGTGACCGCTAGCGGTAATGTGCAGTTAAGTTACCCAGCCCGCCAAATTCAAGCAACCGCACGGGTGGCACAATACTACAGCCGGGAACGCCGCATTATTTTGACGGGAGATGTGTATGTCTTGCAGGCTGGAAATAGTTTACGGGCCGATACCATTACCTACTTGATCGATGAAGGACGGTTTGTCGCGCTCCCCCAAACCCAACAACAGGTAGAAGCCACCATTCTCATCCCGGATGATGACACCCCCGTTATTCGCAATTAGACTCAGCCTGAGAAGAGGGCCGCGTGCAAAATGGCGACCGTCGCAAAATAACCCTCGGGAGTTAACCGAGGGCTTCATGAATCAACTTACATGGGTCTCGCAATCTACTTGCGATAGGGAACCGTGCGCTCAATATCGATGTTATAGGGCGAGAGCGTTTGCGCCGCGCCACCCTTAGCATTTAACCCTTGGGCCATGCTTAAAAACAAAGCTGGATCTCCGGTCTTGAGGGCAGGGGTATAGGTTTGGACAACCGTTTGCCAAAGCGTTTGGGGGAAGCCCAGTTTTGCC
>JBAVRC010000892.1:0-3754 GCA_049694615.1 Thermosynechococcaceae cyanobacterium
AACCCGGCGGCGATCGCTGTCATGGTGTAGCCCGTTTCGGGAAACAGGACCTCCGTTTGCCCATGACCGGGCAAATCCACTGCCACACTATAAAAATAGGTTGCGAGTCGCTCCATAATGGGCACAAACTCCTCGCTGCTGCCCATAAACCCGTGGAGGAATAATAGGGCAGGCCGATCAGCTTGGCCGTATGAGCGATAGTGCAACCCATACCCCTTGAGGGCAGCCTTTGGCATTGTTTGAACGTAGGGTTAGGGAAAATAAACGTTAACCAATCCAGTTAACGCCTTCTTCCATCGGTGCGGTAGGCGGTGTTGTGGTCTTTGGATTAATCGGACGAGGCGGCGTTGTGGTTTTAGGGTTGATGGAATGAGGCGGTGTTGCCTGACTTTGAGCCGATCCTAAATCTGCGGTAGACGGATTCGCTGACGCCGGTCTTTGACGAGCTAAACCCTCTGCCAAGCTGCTTTGAGTGTTTTTGGCAGCACGCCGTTCGGGCAGAATGACCTTTTTCATCAAGTACTCAATGGTTTGCTCTTTGACCCAACCCCGCGTAACCACAATTTCGCCAAAGGGCATGGCCGTTGTATTTTGATCGGCTAAAGCCACGCCGACTTGGGCCTCATTCAGCAACCCAGCTTCAATGAGATAAGCACCTAAGGGCTTACTGGACCGAACCATTTTCGAGCTTGGATAGTATTCTGTGCGCATACACTATGCCTTTGCAGCTAGATTTGCGGATGAGGCAATAGGAGGTCGCAACACGAGCATTAGCTTCGTTTGACCTCTAAATCGTTGTTTGTCACTGTACCACAAGTTCTTGGTGGTTCGCTTCGCGCTGGAAAAAATCTTAATCCAAGCACAGCCGACGTTCGGGTGCGCAATGATCAGGGTTTAGGCTTCAAAAATGCGATCGCCTGTTTCCAGATAATCGTTTGTTGGTCGTAGTGGTCCATCAAGCAAAGACAAACATCGTCCTGCCAGCGAACTTTGCCGACTAGGAGGTCGTTGGTGACTAACTTGAGTTCCACCTCCGTTCCACCCTGAATTAAATTTTGCAGTTGACGAAAGCTAGGGGTTCCGGTCTGAAGGTCGGTACTCATGGTTTAGAGGGGTTAATCGTTTAAGATTTGATACAAGGTAAAAGGGTTGCGCTCAACCCCTAGCACTAGTCTACCGAATTGGCTGAAGCCTTCAAGTTTTATGCAGAGGTTGTCTGGATCTATGCTCATTCCATTTCAGAAGTATCAAGGGTTAGGCAACGATTTTGTGTTGGTCGATAATCGGATGCAAGATTTACCCTGCTTGACCCCTGAGCAATCTGTACAGATTTGCGATCGCCATTTTGGGGTGGGAGCCGATGGGGTCATCTTTTTACTGCCCGGTCGGGACGGGGCCGATTACACGATGCGGATTTATAATTCCGACGGCTCGGAGCCAGAAATGTGTGGGAATGGCATACGGTGTTTGGCCCGATTTATTGCAGATTTGGACGGAACGGCGTCCTCAGGGCAGGCTACATCCTATCGGATTGATACATTGGCTGGAATCATTACCCCAGAATTGCTGTCCAACGGACAGGTCAAAGTGGATATGGGGCAACCCCGACTGCTAGCGCCAGAAATTCCGACAACCCTAGCAACGGCAGAGGAAAAGGTGATTAATGCACCCCTAACAGTGGCAGAACAAGACTGGGCCGCCACCTGCGTCAGTATGGGCAACCCCCATTGCATCGTGTTTGTGGAAGATACGGCAGCGATTCCGTTGGAAACCCTAGGACCGCAATTTGAACACCACCCTGCTTTTCCTCAGCGCACCAACACCGAGTTCATTCAAGTTGTGCAATCGGACTATCTCAAAATGCGAGTTTGGGAACGGGGAGCCGGAATTACCTTGGCCTGCGGCACAGGAGCCTGTGCCGCCTTGGTGGCGGGAGTCTTGACGGGGCGTTGCGATACGGCGGCAACGGTCGAATTGCCGGGTGGTCCCCTTCAGATTGAGTGGGCTGGTTTCGGGCAACCCGTCTATATGACTGGACCTGCGGAACAGGTATTTGTCGGTACCCTGACGGTTTAATCAGCCTCCTCTCAGGGAAAACTCAGATCTTTTGCGTTTAATGGGCCATACGTGCCGATCCTGAATATGACCTATCTAGACTCTGCTGTCGATTTTTACCGTCAAGTGGCCGAAACCCCGGACGTGGGTCTGTGTTGTGTCCAACGTGCGCCACTGCAACTGCCGGGACTCCAAATTCCTGCCCTCATGCAGGACATGAACTACGGTTGCGGCACCACCGTTCATCCGACTGAACTCTATGGTGAACCGACGGTGCTGTATGTGGGGGTCGGGGGCGGTCTGGAAGCACTGCAATTTGCCTATTTCTCTCGCCGGGTTGGGGCCATTGTGGCCGTTGATCCCGTAGCCGAAATGCGCAAAGCAGCCCAAGGTAACCTGGAACAAGCCGCACAAGCCAACGACTGGTTCAGTGCCGACTTCGTGCAACTGGTCGAAGGCGATGCCTTTGCCCTGCCCATGCCCGACGGTTCGGTGGATGTGGTGGCCCAAAATTGTCTCTTTAACATCTTTGAACCCGCCGATCTGGCCCGTGCCCTCAAGGAAGCCTTTAGGGTGCTCAAACCGGGCGGACGTCTGATCATGAGTGATCCCATCGCCACCCGTCCCATTCCAGCGCATCTCCAGCAAGATGATCGCCTGCGGGCCATGTGTCTCTCCGGTGCACTCACCTACGAGGACTATACCCAATGCATTATTCAAGCCGGATTCGGTCAGGTGGAAATTCGCGCCCGTCGCCCCTATCGACTTCTGGATCGACGCACCTATGGCTTGGATGCCGATCTACTCTTAGAAAGCTTGGATTCTGTCTCATTTAAGGTCGAGATCCCTGAAGACGGAGCCTGCGTTTTTACGGGCAAAACCGCTATCTATGCCGGGACTGAGGAGGCATTCGACGACCGAGCCGGACATATTTTGCTGCGCGGGATGCCTTTGGCGGTGTGCGACAAAACGGCGACAAAACTGGGCGATCGCTTCCCAGACTTCATTACCGTCACGCCATCCACCTGGCATTACGATGGGGGCGGCTGTTGCTAGGAGAAGAAGTGGATATGGCGGTTCAAGAGTTGCCGAGGCCGTTTGAAACAGCCTTGGGTACCCCGTTGCGAAAGCAGCCCATCAGGATTTTACAAATTAATCTGGGCAAACGCTGCAATTTGGCTTGTACCCATTGCCATGTCGAAGCAGGTCCACACCGCACTGAAGAACTGTCCCCTGAAATCTGCGCCCAACTCATTCAGGTGATTCAGCGATTCCCGCAACTGGAGACCGTGGATCTCACGGGGGGCGCACCCGAAATGAACTATGGATTCCGTCCCTTGGTAGCGGCAGCTCGTGGAGCGGGCAAAACCGTCATGGTGCGGTCCAATCTGACGATTTTTTTTGAACCGGGCTTCGCCGACCTGCCTGACTATTTAACCCACCACCAGGTTCATATTGTGGCGTCTTTGCCCTGCTATTTGGCAGAAAACGTGGACAAAATGCGGGGGAGTGGCGTTTTTCAGCAATCCGTGCAGGCGCTACAATGGCTCAATCGCTTAGGCTATGGGCACGAACCAAACCTTAAGCTGGACTTGGTATACAACCCGCCGATTCCGACCCACCCCTCGTTTTCCCTCACGCCCGACCAAGCCAATTTAGAGCAAGCCTATAAAGCCCACCTGCAAGATCAGTTTGGCAT
>JBAVRC010000893.1:0-8668 GCA_049694615.1 Thermosynechococcaceae cyanobacterium
CACAGGAATAAAGCGATGCCAAACAAACGGCTCACCAGCCGATTCATTTCCCGTTGCAAGGGAGTCGATTCCGGCTTCACTTTTTGCAAAGCATTGCCAATCTTACCCATCTCTGTCTGAGCGCCGATGGCTTGGACTTTAGCAATACCCTGTCCTTGAACCACCAACGTCCCAGAATACACAAACGGCAACTCATCTCCTCCCGGACGCGCCATCTCCACATTGCCCGCAGCAGCAATTTTGCGAACGGGTAGGGATTCCCCGGTTAATAACGACTCATCGGTTGAGAGACTGGTGCTAGACAGCACGATTGCATCCGCAGGTACGCGATCGCCTTCTGCCAACACCAATACATCGCCCCGGACCACTTCTCGCCCTGCGATCCGTTTACGTTGCCCATCTCGGATCACTAAGGCACGAGGGCTGGAAAGATCGCGTAGGGCTTGTATGGCATGTTCGGTCTTGCCTTCCTGGTAGAGGCTAATCCCCATCATGAAAAAGACGAAACCCAGCAAAATTAGGGTTTCCTGGAGGTCGCCTAAAATCCAATAAATGACTCCACCACCGATCAGCAACAGAAAGATCGGATCTTGAAGGGTGTCCCAGGCGATCACCAAAAGACTTCGAGACTGAGCCGAGGGGAGTTCATTGTAGCCATCGCGTTCGAGATTTGCGATCGCTGTTGCAGATGGCAAACCGTTCGCCTCTTCCTCAGACAAGCCAGCCACGAGATTTGGAGTGATTTGAGAAAGCATATTCCTCTTTTTCCTGTGAAACAGAACAAACAGGTCAATTCGACTCGATCTTAGATGCCAAATTTGAGGAAGCTGTGAGGTAAACTGATTGCTGTTTGTGTGTTCATAAACCTATAGATTGCTGCGCGATCGCATTAAATAAATCGAGCTGGGCGCTTTCGAGATCGCTAAATACTCGTTCGGTAATGCGTTCGCGGTTAAAGTGCGCCATCTTCTCTAGCAGATAAAAGTCCTGCATGAGCAGCGGTCCACGCGATCCGGATGTCAGCGAGTTTTGATTATCGCTAACGGGGATTCAGCATCCGTGGTCAGTTTTTGGGGTTGATCGGTCATCGAGTTAACTCCTTAGATTAAATCTGCAAATATCTCAATGAATCTGCTGCTGCTCCATCGCCCGTTTTACTCCTGCGTCTTCGCGCCAATGATGGTAGAAGCGATCAAGATTGGGATAATTTGTCAAGCCATTCGGTAAACTATTGCCCCAACGAATCATCGCAAACGCATAGGCATCCGCGATCGTGCGGCGATTTCCCACCACATAATCTTTACCGTCAAAATGCCGATCTAAATGCTGGTACACGCGATCGATGAGTTTGATAGAGGCTTCCTTTATGGATTGCTGGGTGCGATCGCTGGTATCGGTTGAGTAGCGGCCTGGTGCAATAAAAGGAAAAAAGGCGGGATGCATATCCCCCGTGAGAAAGGCGAGCCAGCGATCGAGGTCGTACCCATCCTCCAACGTGCCATCATCACCCAGCTTTGCCTCTGGATATTTCCGCGCGAGATACTTGAGTACAGCATCCGCTTGATTCATTACGCCACTCTCGCCGTCAATGATGGCCGGAACTTGTCCCAACGGATTGAGTTTGAGATACTCTGGATCGCTCGGCTTCACTTTTTGGAGGTCATAGGGTTCGCCAATCCATTCCAAGACAATATGAGGGGCGAGCGCGCAGGTTCCGGGAGCGTAGAATAGTTTGATCATGGTTTATATAACCTTTTATAGTACTTTGTGTTCTGATGCACTTAATCACTCAAATGAGTGCGACGTAACAACATGGCATTGATTGAAACAACGACAGTCGAAACACTCATCAGGATTGCACCTACCGCTGGTGATAATAGAATACCGAAGGGAGCTGCAACTCCTGCTGCCAAAGGAATTCCAATCACGTTGTACCCAGTTGCCCAAAACAAGTTCTGAGTCATTTTGCTGTAGGTTGCTTTCGCAAGTTTAAGAGCATAGGCTACATCAAGTGGATCGCTTTTAATCAACACTAAATCAGCCGATTCGATCGCAATATTGGTTCCAGCACCGATCGCAATGCCTAAATCTGCCTCGGTTAGAGCAGGTGCGTCATTGATGCCGTCGCCTACAAATGCTATAGGCTTCTCTGCTTTGAGCCGATGAATCAGCAACGCTTTATCCTGGGGTAAAACACGAGCATAGTAGCGATCAATGTTCAACGCTTTGGCAACGGTCTTTGCAACAGCTTCTGCATCGCCTGTAATCATCACGACCTGCACGCCCATTTCCTGTAATTTTGCAACTGCTTCTTGTGCAGATTCCCGCACTTGGTCAGCTAATCCAAAGACCGCAAGGACTTGCTGATCATCCATCAGTGCGATCGCGCTTTCGCCACGAGATTCACTTTCTTGAAGTCCTTTTTTCAGCGGTTGCGGAAACCGTACTTTTAACTCCTCGACCCATTCTGGTCTTCCCACTCGATAACGCTGACCCTTCACAATGCCTTCAACGCCTTGACCTGGAATAGCTTGAAAGTCGCTGGCTTTAGAAAGCTGGATTTTACGATTGTTGGCATCTTCAACGATTGATTGTCCGAGAGGATGTTCTGACAAGGATTCTAGGGAGGCAGAAATGCCCAAAGCTTGTAACTCATCCATACCGTCTGTATAAATTCGCTGCACGCCGAAATGCCCTGTTGTCAATGTCCCCGTCTTATCAAATGCGATTGTTTTAATCCCTCTCGCTCGTTCAAAAGCATCTCGGTTTCGCGCCAGAATACCGTTTTTGGCGGACATCGCAGTCGCGTTGACGAGCACTAAAGGAATTGCTAAACCCAATGCATGGGGACAGGTAATGACTAACACCGTAACCGCGCGATTAATGGCGAATGTTAACCCATCTGTTCCAACTGTTAGCCAAACAATGAAGGTTAGTGTAGCAACTGCGATCGCAATTAGGGTGAGCCAATAAGCCAGCCGATCAGCAAGCGTTTGATATTGACTTTTGGAGACCTGTGCTTCTTCAACCAAGCGCATAATCTGGCTGAGAGTAGTTTGATCTCCAGTACGAGTGACTTTAATCGTCAAAGCACCTTCCCCATTAACCGCCCCAGCAATCACTCCATCCTTCGCTTTTTTAATGACGTGGCGAGATTCTCCGGTGAGAAAGGCTTCATTGAGGCTAGAAGTTCCCTCCAAGACCTCACCATCGATTGGCACTTGTTCACCTGGACGAGTCAGAATCCGATCTCCCTCTATTAAAGTGCTGACAGGCACATCTTCCACATGCCCATCGATCTGTTTGTGAGCGATAGAAGGTACTAAATTTGCGAGATGCTCTAGAGCGCGGCTGGCTCCCTGAACAGAGGTCATTTCAATCCAGTGACCGAGCAGCATGATATCGACCAAGGTTGCCAATTCCATGTAGAAAGAATCTCCTGGCAGTCCAAGAGACACTGCTAAACTGTATACATACGATACGGTGATGGCCAGAGCAACCAGAGTCATCATGCCAATTTTACTGCGGAGTTCATCCAAAGCTCCGTGCAGAAAAACCCAGCCGCCATAGAAATAAATAATCGTTGAGAGAATAGGAGTAATCAAGTTTACTCCTAGAAACTGAATCGCCTGATAATTAAACCAATGCTCAAACATCGGCGCAAAATATAGAACAGGCAGCGTTAGCAGAAGACAGATAAAGAAGCGTCGTTTAAACATCTCTGGGCTATGTCCAGCATGTTTGTCGTGCCCGCCGTGTCGAGCATGATTTAATTGGTTACTGCGATCTTCCTGTCTGCCGTGTGAGCCAGAATTGGTTTTGCTTGTCTCATAATGACGATCGTGGTTCATAAATAAATCTTCCTGGTTTACTGCAATATCCTGACAATTATTTAGAACTCACGTTGTTTTCATGCCTCCCTCAGCAAGTTTATTAGAAGTCCAAATAGTCGAAGCTTTCGGTGATCTCAAGATTCGACTATTTTGGGGTTATTTAACGATCAGAAACTGTTTGCCATTCTTGGATTGTCGTAAATGGAATTTGTAACTCGATCGCGGAGCCAGTGACCACTGGCAAAGTTAGGTGAAGCGAAATTTCCGACTGCAATTGCGGTAGGACGGACTTAATGTCATATTCTGCAACATTCGCTTGGGTTGGAGTGTCTTGAGAGATTTCGCTAGAAATATCCTTTGCGGTTAGCGTCTTCCCCATTGAGGTACTTAGAGTTAGCGGTTGAGTGTGGTCTAGTTCCACCGCACCAGGAAAACCTACTAGCCGAAGTGAAATACTGGCACTCCCTTCAGGATGAATGCGTTTGAAGGCGATCGCCTGCCAGGACTTTCCGGTTTGATCTTGTAGATTTTGCCGGGATTGGTAGAGCATTTGCCCTGGATATTCTTCGATTTGGGTCACAGTAGCAAAAGCGGGTAAGGGACTCCCGATAATCAGTAAAACACAGAGTAAAACAGCCATCAGCCAGCGCGTCAGGCAAATTTTAGATTCTTTTAAGCTAGAGTAAATAGAGTTCATCGCAAAAGTCTTCTCCAAAGTAAATATAGGGTGTTATCTTCTTTATTTACCCTGCACCATCCGTCATCATTTGGCTGACAATCTTTTGTACAATTTGTATTCCTGTTACAGCTTGCCAGCCAAACAGTCCCAGCAAAACTAGGTTCAGCGAAACGTGAATGCTGCGAACCCAGTCATGCTTTTTCATAAAGGGAACCAAAGCAGCAGATGTGGAAATCAACCCTACCATCCCTAAGCCTGCAAACAGGTGGGGACCAATCACAATCTTGCCATTGTTAAGGTAGGTCACTGTGATGCCTCCGATCGCCCCAATTACCATTAATGCCAGGAGTATGGAACCAATCTGATGATGGCGGACGGCAAACCGACCCTTCACCAGTTCTTTCTTAATATCGCCGTCAGCCAACCGTGTCCGCCGAACTTGCACACCCAGATACATTGCATAGAGTGCAACGACCAGTAAAATCCACATTGTAATGGGGTGGAAAAAGCTGAGATAGGGCTTGAGAGCCGCTAGACTATCCAAATTCATTATGGTTATCTCCAAAGTGTATGAGTGTAGTAATTAAGAATGAAAATAGAATCCTGCTTTTAGAGTCACTCGACTATTCAAGATAAGTGGAGAACAACATTGAAAGTGCAAAACTTCCGATAAATGTTAAGGCAGACCGGTTTGTATCTTGAGTTTGATGCGCTTCAGGAATAATTTCTTCAGCGATCGCTACCATCAAAGCACCTGTTGTAAAGGCAAGCACAACCAACTTGGGTAGATCGCCTTGTCCGCGCAATCCCCAATAGCCCAGCGTCGTGCCCAGCCATACTGGAATAATAAATGCAGCAAGTAGCAAAAGTCTTTCTGTGCGAGGCATTTTCTAACTCTTAAACGCAGTATTGGTCACAAATCCTTCTGGAATGTGAGCTACAACTCTCGCTGATGCCAGTACTACTCCTAGGTGGGGCGAGATTGTTAGACTGGTGCCGATCATTAAGCCATCGCCAAATAAGTCGATCGCAATGCTCAGAAAAATCGCCAAACTCACGGTATTGAGATCGATACCGCGCAATCGATTCTTACTTAACTTGAGCAGTTCATTAACCCATACAAAAAAAGCTCCACCCAAGAACAACGCTAGAATCGTTGCCCAGACAGGTTTCGCAATCAGGACTCTAGGGATTAGTTCAGTAGATGCGATCGCCAACAGCACGCCAGCCGCAGCGTGTAGCGCAAGTCCTAAGGTTTGTTTTGATGACGGTAAGGCTTCAGCAATCATTCCCCCAATGAAGTTACTGACAACAGGCAAAGCGGATAGGGTTAAAGCAAATAAAAACTCCTGCATAGTCAGGCTCCGCTGGTTTCAACATGCTCATTGCGTTGTGGTACTGAGAGCATTGCTTCAATGTGAGGAGTTGCCCACTCTGCGACTATTTTTAGAAAATCAGGATCGTCATTAACGCAATCGAGCCGTGTGTAAATCACAGTAGGATACTGACGCTGCAAAGATGCGATCGCATCATCTACGTCAAGAATGGTTTCATAATTTTCAGTCACCCAGCCGAGCGGCTTAAACAGAATGGTTCGGGCACCTGATTCGATCAGGGTTTTCGCCGCCTGTTCCAGATTGGGCTGTGACCATTTGAGGAACGGCATATCATGATTTATCCAACCAATCGACATTAACGGATATTGATGCTGCAACTGTGCCTGTACGCGATCGTAAAGCGCTTGCCCATCAATCACTCCAGTTAAAAGTCCCTGCGCTTTTTCTGGGCCACCGTGAACCGTTAAGATAATGCCAATCTGAGACTCAAAAAAGCGACTGATAGATGGCTGATATAGAGCTTCCTTAATCTGACGCACTAGCAGATCGATGTAGGCAGGCTCAGTTGCAAAGGCCGGAATATATCGAATCGACTTGAAGGTCGAATTTTGAGGTGCTTTCTGGGATGAGGCAGCTGATATTACTTCATTAACCTGCTCTACTGCTATTTTGCCCGTGAAGGCAGAATCGACCACTAGCAAAGGATAAATCAGTAAATTCTGGAAACCTTGCTCAATAGTATTAGACACAACTTCTTGTACAAAGGGCTTGCAGAAATAGAAACCTTTAAACACCTGCACCCGATTTCCCCATCGGTCTTGTAACTGTGCCTCAATCCCAAAACGTTGTTTTTCAAATAGCTCATTTTCGGGTGACATAAAATGATGATGTTTGACCCCAAATTTGTATCGATCTTGAAGTGCCAGCAGCCAGCCAGCAATAGGGTATAGCCACTCTGGAATCGACACAAACTGAGCTGCGATGTACTTGGTTGCAGCTCGGTCATAACTGCTCAGGTCACGGTAAGATTGCACCTCGCCATACCCTGCAAGCAAAACGGCAACGCGATCTACTTGTAGCAGCGCTTCGTTATCGTCGTTGGGTATTGCAACAGGCTGTGTCAATTGAGATTGATGACTAATCATTTAATTCCTTGATTAAATTTGACTCGGCTAATCTATCATTTCTACTGACCCGATTCCTATGCTATGAACAATGTCGCTCTACATCTTTAACGTAAAGTGTATTGCTGCCCTGAATGCAGAGTAAGCATCCAAACTCCATCAGATAAGAGATTGACTCCAATTAAAGTGCCAATCAACCAAGTTGCGGTAGAGGGAGAGCTAGACCAAACAACAATACCGAAAACGATGCCAACGAGTCCGCTCGCAAGCATCCATCCCCAGTTTGGTAAAATTCGGCGCATTCGCAAGGCAACTGATACTTGAATAATACCTTGGACAAGCATAGTAATGCCCAATGCTAGCGTGAAAGCAAGGACTCCCTCGAATGGATTTTTCAACACAAAGATTCCAGTTAGAAGATACAAAAATCCTAGAATAAACTTCCAAGCAAATTGACCTAAATCTCTTAAACTAAAGGCATAAATAATTTGAGCAATTCCAGCAAAGATGAATACCCAGCCAAAGTATAAAGTTGCAGCAATGGTAGAGAAGAAGGGAAAGATGATCGCAATGATGCCCAACACAATTATTGGAACAGCGATCAAGATTATCCCTCTAGAGCCAACCATTCGCTCATCAATTTGAGGTTCAGTAATTCTCACATTAATTTCCTCTTAAATGAAAGATTCTCTAAAATTCCTACGTTAAATAATCGATCGCACTACTCCACCTTCGACTCGTAGGGCAGCACCGTTGATTGCGGAGGCTAAAGGACTTGCAACAAATGCGACCAGCGCAGCAACCTCAGATGTTGACGCAAAGCGCTGAATCAGTGAGGAGGGACGGGTCTTGGTAAAAAACTCTTTCTCAACTTGTTCGGGCGAAATATTTTGATCCTTGGATAATTCCAGGATAAAATCTTCAACCCCTTCGGAACGAGTTGGACCTGGCAAAACCGTATTTACAGTGACATGACTACCCACAGTCATTTCTGCCAGACCACGACTCAACGATAGTTGTGCCGTCTTGGTCACACCGTAGTGAATCATTTCGGTGGGAATATTCAAGGCAGATTCACTAGAGATAAAAATAATGCGTCCCCAATCTTGCTTCAGCATCAGCGGCAAGTAATAGCGCGAGAGCCGAACACCACTCATAACATTTACTTCCAGAATGTTGATCCACTCTTCGTCAGAGATATCTTCAAAAGCTTTGGAACCATAAATTCCCAAGTTATTCACTAGAATGTTGACTTCAGGCACCTGTTCCAGCAAATCTTTAACGCCTGCTTGTGTTCCTAGATCGGCAGCAATTCCCTGAAGTTTTGCATTGGGTACACTTTGCTGAATGCGTTCAATGGCATGATTTACACGCTTTTGGGTTCGCCCATTGACAATAACCGTCGCCCCTTCTTGCGCAAACATGGTGGCGATCGCCAGCCCAATTCCACCCGTTGATCCACTGACCAACGCAACTTTACCTGATAATTTGAGATCCATACTTCCTTAAACCAAATAACAGATAAATCATCTAGGGTTCTAACTGGCTAAAATTAATGGAGCGAGTGTTCACTCGATGGGTCGCCATCTAATCCAACTTCACCACCATCTTGCCAATATTTTTTCCTTGAAATAGACCAAGGAATGCATCTACCGCTTTGTCGATTCCTACTATTACTGTTTCCCTATTTTTTAA
>JBAVRC010000894.1:0-3822 GCA_049694615.1 Thermosynechococcaceae cyanobacterium
TGAGATTCGTTTTAACTATGCAGCGTATGGCAGTAAAGTCAGCCTTTTGGAGACGCTGCAAGGACAAAGTGGATGTTTGAGTCTATCGGTCTTGACAGTTGAAGCATTAGATTACATTGAAGATCGCATCATTTTTGCCGCCGTTTCTGATGAGGGAGAGGTTGTCGAGGAAGAAACGGTAAAGAAGCTTTTGTGTATTCCAGGACAGATTGTAAAGCTAACTGACGAGATCGTCCTCTCTCCTTTAGATGCAATCACACAGCAACGCATCAGAATGATTCAGCAGGAGATCGCTGAGCATAATGCCCATTTTTTTGAACTGGAGGCCAAAAAGCTGGATAGCTGGGCAGACGATCGAAAGGTAGTTTTGGAGCGGGACATTAAGGAGTTTGACCGCCAGATTAAGGAGGCCAAACGAGCGGCGACTGCTGCACTAACCCTGGAAGCGAAGCTTGAGGGTCAGAAGCAGGTGAAGGCGTTGGAAAACCAGCGGAATCAGAAACGTCGATCTTTGTTTGAAGCACAAGATGAGGTAGATCGTCAGCGGGATGAGCTAATTGCATTGATTGAAGGAAAACTGGAGCAGAAAAGTGAACTCCAATGCCTATTTACGATTCGATGGAGCCTCTCATGACGGCTGAAATACCAGTTGAGATTTTGGAACTCCCCAATCAATTGAGAGCGATCTTTACTGGAAAAGTGGCGGAGGCGGTTTCTGGAACGTCAGAAGCGCGTGAGGCTAATTTTTTATCAAGGGCGCTGGCTGCTTATGCTGTTCACAAACTGGCAGGCTGCTCTGCTGATGAAGCGGCTAACTCTGTTGTGGATGGTGGGAGTGATGGCGGAATTGATGCGATCTTCTATGCCGCTTCTAATGCAACACTCTTTGTGGTGCAGTCGAAGTACGCTTCTACTGGTCGCGGAGAACCTGATTTAGGGGATGTGACTAAGTTTAAGACTGGTCTCGAAAACCTACTTCAGGGAAAATTTGAGATTTTTAGGCAGAATACAGCGTGGGAAAAACGCCTCCCTCAACTGGAAGTCCAGCTTGAGAGTGCGGTTCAGGTGCGTGCAATTCTGGTGTACTCCGGCATTAATCTGGTCTCAGATGATCGACTTAGCCTGTTTGAAGATCTCAAACGACGATTCTGCTCTGATGAAGACAGCTATGTTGAGTTTCAGTCTTGTAACCTAACGACGGTTCATGATTGGCTGATTGGCGCAGACGTGGGACAGGGTGTTGCGAAGATCGCGCTTACGCTTCTGAAGCCTGGGTGGGTAACAAAACCCTACGAGACCGTTTTTGGATTACTGCCGTTGAAAGATTTAGCCGATCTTTATACCCAGTATGGCAAGCAGCTTGTGGTGGCAAATATCCGAGCATATAAAGGCAGCACGGATGTAAACGCTCAAATTTTAACCACGATTCAGAAAGAACCACACCATTTTTTCTACTTAAATAATGGACTAACCGCTTACTGTGAAAGGCTTGAGGTAAATAATCTTGACCGTTGCAATGCTGACTTCAAGAGAATTACAGCCTATGGTTTATCGATTATAAATGGAGCACAAACACTGGGTTCTGTGGCTGAGTTCTTTAAGCAAACTTTGGACTCTGCACCCGATGGCAATGTTTTTATCAAAGTTATTTCTCTGCAACGGTGCAATGATGATCGCGCTTTTGCCGAAAACATCACTCGGAGCACCAATTTTCAAAACAAAATTGGTTTACGGGATTTTGTGGCACAGGACGAGCAGCAAGAGCGCATTTCAAATCAGCTTCAGCTATCGGGGATTACTTACCATTACAAAGATGATGTAGATACCCCAACACCGGATGAGGCAAATTTTACAATCCACGAGGCAACAACGGCATCAGCCTGTTTAGTCACGTTGCCGGATTGCGATGACTTTTACACCCGAATTTTGGCAAATCGGGTTTCTCTCTGGTCGATGGATGAAATTTATGCGTCTGAAGATTTGCTACGTTCCCGATATTCCCGTGTGTTTCGGGCTGACAGGTCGGCGCGGACGGTTTGGCGGGCTGTGCAGACTCAGCGGTTGGTTGTCAGGGTGATGCAGGATAATGGTAAGTCAAGCACTGGAGTCCGCAAGGCTTTTTTTGAGAATGCGCGATGGTTGTTGCTCAATGTGATTTTTATTAAGTTGCATCCTGAGCGGGGAAATGCCCTAAATCTGACGGCTGATGAGGTAAATGCGGTGTCACAGCGTACTATAGAATTCGCTGAAGAGCTTTGGACAGTATGCGAGGCGAAGGGATATGTGTCACGCCAATCTGCTACGGGCGGCATTGAAGGGTTTGAGCAGGCTCGACATTTTCGCTCTATTTTTAGTAGTGTCGCTGATTGTCAGCAGTTACGTAGTGCTTTGTTGGCAAAGCTAGCATAGACTCCACCAAAAGCCCCTTTTCCTACAGATCCCGATCTTTTATGACACTACAAGTGGTGCTATAGTAGTGTCATGGCTACTAATTCTCCAATTCGGGTTGTGATTGATACCAACGTGGTTTTTGAGGGTTTAACAAAGCAGGGTGGTGCTGCGGGGTTTATCATCGATGCGTGGTTGGCAGGGCTGATCCAGGTTTGCGTTTCTACTGCGCTTGCCTATGAGTATGAGGATGTCTTATCTCGAAAGCTTTCAGAAATTCGCTGGCAGAAGCTCCAACCTGTTTTGTCTGCACTTTTGGGCAAGGTTGAATTTACGGTGATTTACTATTCATGGCGACCCACATCGCCCGATCCTGGGGACGATCTTGTGATTGATTGTGCGATGAATGCAGGTGCAGCAGTGGTTACGTCGAATACTCGTGATTTTCAAAGGGCGAAGGTGTCTCTGGGGCTTCAGGTGATGACCCCAACTGAGTTAGTGATTCAATTAGCGTCTTAAGGGAGTTGTGTATGAGTCGGTTAACTTTGCGATTGCCTGAAACCCTGCATCATCAGTTGGCTCACTTGGCTGAAGGGGAGGGAGTTTCTTTGAATCAGTACATTACTTATGCGCTGACTCGACAAGTTTCGCTGGCCTATTCAATTCAGCCTGTTGCTGAAGATGCAGCGCAACAACAGAAAGAGTTTGCTGCATCGTTACAGGCATTAAAGCAAGGCTCTAGTGATGAAGTTAAGTCTATTTTAGCTGAAAGGGAATCTGTTGAGCCAGAAGATGATTTGAGTGCTGCGGTGATTGATCGGTTTCAGCAACGTATTAATGAATATTCTTGAACCTGAGGTCATTAACAAGTGGATCAGCTAGAAAGATATCGTCAAATTATCCGAACTGTGCTTAAACCTTATGCAGATATCAGCTATGCAAATGTTAAGGTTAAAAATCGTGCTGCTTTTGATGCCGAAACGGATCAGTACATTATTCTTTCAGAAGGATGGGAAAATACTCAGCACCTGCATGGTGTTTTAATTCATGTTGAAATTATGGATGGCAAAGTTTGGATCCAGATGGATGGTACAGAAGATAGTGTTGCTGAAGAATTAATTCAGTCCGGCATTCCTAAAGAAGATATTGTGCTGGGGTTTCATGAGCCATCCATTCGCCCCCATACTGGGTTTGCCGTGGCCTAATTTTTATTCTCAATTTATTTCAATACGCTAGTGCTTTTTTTGAATGACTGCGAAACAAAAACTTGAACTAACTTGGATTGGCAAAGAGCATCGGCCTAAGCTAGAGCCGCGCATTTTGCTCGAAGATCCTGAAAAGTCTTACCATGCCGCCCATCGAATAACAGAGCAGGACTGCTTCGATAATCGACTGATTTTTGGTGATAATTTGCTGGCGCTGAAGGCATTGGAG
>JBAVRC010000895.1:0-2053 GCA_049694615.1 Thermosynechococcaceae cyanobacterium
CTTGAGGGACTGCATATAAGCCTGCCGAACTTCGGTATTGACATTAAACTTACACACCCCCGAATAGATGGACTGACTAATCATCCATTCCGGTAGTCCAGATGCCCCGTGCAACACTAACGGAATATCGAGTAAGCCGCGAATTCGGGCAAGGCGATCAAAATCTAAGTGCGGTTCGCTTTTGTACTCTCCATGCACATTTCCAATGGTCACGGCTAGCGCATCCACTTGGGTCGCTCGGACAAATTCAACGGCCTGATCGGGATCCGTCATTTTGGCCTCTTTTTCCGCAATGGTCAAACCATCTTCAGTGCCGCTGATTCGACCGATTTCTGCTTCTACCGTAGCCCCATAGCCATGGGCTAACTGAGTCATGTCGCGGGTGAAACGTAAATTTTGCTCGTAGGGTAAATGGGAACCATCTGCCATGATAGAGGTCATGCCTGCCGCCAAAGCGTGTTGAATATCGGCGGTAGCGGTGCTGTGATCGAGGTGAACGGAAATCGGTACGGTGGCAGCACGGGCCGCTTCTAGACACAGTGCAACTAAGGCACTTTTCCCATACTTCAGTGCACTGGGATGAAGTTGGAGCATGGCAGGACTGTGGCTATCTTCGGCAGCATTGACAACTGCTTTGACCCCTTCTAGGTTATAGACATTAAAAGCCCCAATCGCATAGATATTGCGCCGTGCGGTTTCTAACAGTTCTTGTGTGGAAGCCAACATGTTTCAGTGCTCCAATGCCTTTGAGGTTCTCTATATTTTAGCCAGACGGGCACAGGAACTGACGTTTATTCCAGCAGCAGCAACCGCATCGGGTCAAGGTGAACCTGCCAAGGAAACGGCTGATCTTTGAGGAAGTTCCATTTCTCCTTAAAAATCTCCGCTTGCAGATGGTAGTCGCTGGGACTATTCGGGGCAGATTGGAGCTTGAGGAACAAGGTCATCCGATGCGGCGTTTCACTGGTAGATGCTAGCCAACAAGGAAACGTATTGGGCGGTAATCTCTTTGGTTGGGGGCGATCCGAGGAAATCTTGATCTGGGTGTCCCATGGGGTACGGCACTCCATCGCGGCTTCGCAATAAAAGCTCTGAATCGTTGAGGGGTTAAGATCCCTTTGTCCGACTCGCGGCGCTTCCAAGAAGATAATCTGATGTGCACGGATCCCAACTTGGGTCAAGCGAGGTGGGATCGGCTCGAGGACGTCTAAAGAACATCCCCAATCCAAGGCTTCGATGGTCTGAGTGTTAATCGCTTTGGTGCGAGAAAAGTTCTTACACCCAGTCAGTTGGGCAATACTAACCGTTTGGGGCTGTTCAAAAATCCGGTGTTTTGGTGCATGGGCGATCGCCTTGCCTGCCTCCAGCACCAAGAGATCCTCGCAGACACGGTAGGCTTCTTCCAGATTGTGCGTCACAAATAACGAGACACCCTTATAGGCCGCTAAGCTGGCGATAGTGAGCGTTTCCATTTGATGGCGCAGGTGGGTATCAAGGGCCGAAAACGGCTCATCGAGCAAAAGGACTTCCGGTTGACTGGCGAGGGCACGGGCTAAGGCCACTCGCTGTTGTTGGCCTCCAGAGAGTTGGTGGGGATATCGCTGCCCTAATCCCTCTAGGCGAACCGCCATCAGTTGATCCATTACCGCTTGTTGAGCCTTTGTTCTGGACAGTCCTTTGGGGAGTCCAAAGGCGATATTTTGCGCCACGGTGAGGTGTGGGAAAAGGGCATAATTTTGAAACAAAAACCCAACCCGGCGATCGCGACTCGGTACATTAATCCCCCGGTGGGCATCGAACAGCACCCGCCCATTCAGGGTAATTCGTCCGGAAGTTGGCGTTTCGATCCCGGCAATACAGCGCAGAATCAGACTTTTCCCTGCCCCGGATGCTCCTAACAATCCGAGGGTGTTTTGGCCTGCTGCAAAGGCAACGTCTAAGTCAAAGTTCGGGAGTTGTTTGCTCATCTCAACCGCGAGATAGGATTCGGCGAGAGGGTTTGGGGTGGGCAGTTGCGTCCGCGAAGATGGGATGCGATCGCCTTGTCCAGACG
>JBAVRC010000896.1:0-3169 GCA_049694615.1 Thermosynechococcaceae cyanobacterium
ACTCAAGACCTTTTACACTCCTGCATGATGGCCCAAAGCGAGACCCGCCACTAGCATTCCCAACACCAAGAAGGGCTGTGCGCTGGCTTGATATTTCACATCGTTTTTAAGGGGGTCGCGCAAGAAGTACATATCTTGGAAGGTGATTTGAGGAATGATCAACAGCAACAACAGGGTGGCAAATAAGTTTTCATGAATGGCGATGAGATAGGCGGCAATGCCGATCTGGAAAACATCGATCATCAACACACAGATCCAGGCTGCTTTGGGAATGCCAAACATGACGGGTAAAGACTGTAGACCCAGTTGGCGATCGCCCTCGACACTTTTGAAGTCGTTGACGATGGCAATGCCCAACCCAGCCAGACTGTAAAACAGGGTCAGGAGCATAATGGTCGGGGTCAACTGGCCAAATAAGGCTTGGCCCGCCCACCAGGGGAGGGCAATGTAGCTAGCGCCTAAGGCATAGTTGCCCAGCCAGCCGTTTTGTTTGAGTTTTAAGGGCGGTGCCGAATAAATGTAGGACAGAAACGACCCGCCCAAGGCCATGACCGTAATGGTTGGGAAGGTGTGTCCCGCCCAGCGATCTAACCCGTAGGCGATCGCAACGCCCCCCGCCAGCAATGCCAGAATTTGCACCACCACTTGGGGCAAAGAAATGGCACCGGAGGGAATGGGCCGATAGGGTTCGTTGATGGCATCCAACTCGCGATCGTAAAAGTCATTAATGGTTTGGGTATAGCCTGTCAGCATCGGCCCCGACATCAACATACAGGCTGCGGCAATCAGCACCGATTCAATGGACCAGGTAAATTGTCCCGATGAGGCTGCGCCACATACCACCCCCCAGATCAAGGGAATCCAGGTGATGGGTTTCATCAACTGCAAGCGAATTTTCCAGATATTAGTCTCGCCCGCTGCTCCTTTCATCCCCAACATTTGTCGGGTTTTGCTGCCGCGTGTTTCTGTTGGATCTCCAGTGGGTTCGGCAGGGTCACTCGAAAGGGTCGGTAAAACAGGCTCGTTGGCAGAAACGGATTGTTGAGTCTGAGGCGAATCGGTATCTGACATGATTCCTTCTAGACAGTACGGTGGGTTCCCCACCTATTCTGACAATTTTGGGGACATTGCGAACGTGCTTCTGAAATTCGCCGGCAGCGATCAAGAGATCATTTTCCATTGGTTCCCCTGTAATTTTTTGCTGGCTACAATGCAGATGCCTGCGGCCAGAAACCCTAACATGGCCAATCCAATTCCCAATCCAGGCGCAACGGTCTTAACCCCAGCAAACCAAGTCCCCAGCAAGGCCGCACTCAAGGCCCCGCCACCAAAAAACATGCCAATGCCTAATCCGCTTTTATGGGACGGCACCAAGGACAGCGCTAAGGGAAAGGTCCCATTGTTGATAAAACTCTGACCTGTTCCCAACGCTAAGGCCACCAAGGTGACACTCCAAGACTGACGCACGAGCATCAAACAGCCCAAGGCCGCCACGGTCCCAATCACACCCAAAACCATGGCCCGTCGATTCCCCATTCGGCGGGCGATCGCCCCGGCAGGAATGGCGGTTAGGGCGATCGCTACAAAAATGGCCCCAATGCTGAGGCTGGCATTGGCATTGGGAATAGCTTTCAAAATATCAGGAAAAATCTTCATCTGGAGGCGGAACCCGGCTGCAATTCCGGCCCCGGTGGTAAAGAGCAGTGCTAAAGCAGGCCAAGAGAGCGATCGCTTTTGTCCCACACTGTCACCCCCAGCCCCGGACAAAATCTGTGGATTCGGATCGGTCCAACGGAGTGCGGTGGCACTGGCCAAGAGGGTAATTGAACCCACCCCAAAGGTGATCAGCGGTCCCAGGCTCAGAAGCCAATCGTTCGCAAAGGGGCGTAAGGCTCCGGCCAGTGCGCCCATGAGGGTTAAGAGGCTGGCGGCTTGGGGCAATCCACTGCCGAAAGCGTACCGTCCCAGTAAGGCCAAGGCGGGACTCCGAAAGAGATTCATGGCGGTTGCCCAGAGGACCAGCATGGTGGGGAAGAGCCAGTGTAACAGTCCGGGTTGTGGGCCAAATAAGACCAAGAGGGGGATGGCCATGAAGAGTCCGGCCCCTAGAACAACCCCAACGGCAATGAGCGGAAATCGACTGCCCAGCCATTGTTGCATCCGATCTGAGACAAGGCCCATCAAGGGTTCCATGGCGATCGCCAGCAAGCTCTCCACGACCAAAATTCCAGCGGCGAATTCAGCCGTAAAGCCCATCTGAGTGAGGAGTTTGCCCAGGTAGAGGGTATAGATGACCCAGGTGAGGGCGATCGCACCCTGTAATGCGGCTAATCCGCATACCTGCAACCAGAGAATCTGTGGACGGGGATTGGTACGGTTGACAGCATTCTTTAACATTGATTTGTGGTCTAGCCCAGTCAGAGCAACGCATTTCCATCCCGACTATACTCGCTTGTTTTGACCTGAACGACGATCAGTTGGCTCAATTTGCGGTCTAGGAAGTTTTGTGTGGTTCGTTGGGACTGATGTCCCTCTAAGCTTTTTCCCCAAGGATTTTCTTTGGATGGCGGTTGCGATGAGTTTTTCGAGGGTTTTCGTTGGTGTTCATTAGTCTTCCCGATAACCCAGAACTGCTTTTGGTAATTCGAGTTTTATATCCTATGGGTAGTTGAACGATATCATCGTGTTAAATCACACCTTCTAGAGAAAGATTAGGATGGTTTAATAGAAATAGTTCAAACGGTCGATGTCGAGCCAATTGATTGATTAAAAAGGACTGGTCCCAGCACCGACTACATTCGCTTCTAGGGTTCTGCCCAATCTCCAGTCTGCTCGCAAAGCCGTTGGCTGGATTCATTGGAGGGGCGATCCAGAAGAATTTGCGGTAGAAATATAAGGAGCAGCTCGGATGAACAATAGTCGCGAGTTTTGGCGATCGCTGTATCGCCCTAAGATTTGGGTTATTTATTTGTTAGGGCTATTGCTCTGCTTGGCGATCGTCCTCCCTGGTTTGGCACAGATTAAGGCACCCCAACGTATCCGAACAGATTGCGATTCGATTAAAGTGGCGATCACTCGTCCCATCGACGTGATAGTGGGACAGACCAAAGCCAAACTATATGACAACATCTGTTATGCCGACGGAACGAAGTGGGTCGAACCAGATGTC
>JBAVRC010000897.1:0-1643 GCA_049694615.1 Thermosynechococcaceae cyanobacterium
AATCACAATAGTGTTGAACTTCAGAAATGGCAGCTCTCCAGCATTTCACCAGAATTACCCTGTTTGATTTTTGATTCGATTACGGGTGAACACATCCCGCTACATCAAGCTGAAGCGGTCATCATCGGTGCTGCGGAAATTCTCTGTTTTACGCCTAAGGATATAGTTGTACAGCCTGGAACAGGGATTGAATGCAGAGATCGGGGAATCCCATCAAGTTTACGAGGATGGAGAGGTGTGTATCTAGAACTGACTGCATCAGAAGCACTCATTACTCTGAGACAGCCTTTAGCAACAGAACCAACGCTTATTCAATGGAAAACGCGTTCTGTGGAGCCTGTTATTCAGGGGCTACGCTTACAGGGGAAACAAGCAATATATTTAGAAATTCCTATACTTTGGCTACCGCCTACAAACCAAGAAACTACTCTGAATTTATTGATTGAAGATGTTGCTCATAAATCGGTAATCGCTAGAAGTATTGAGAAACTGATCATTAATGAATGGCGATCGCTTTCCCTCGATGAGTGGCTACAAGCAACGGGACGCTATGAAATCAAGTTATGGAATGCTTTATTCCGCTGGTCACACCGTTTTGAAATTCGTGAAAAGTATTATTTAGCTGAAACCACCCAGCACCAGTCCGTAATTCGCTATAACCAGCAAGATTGTGGTCATTTACCCATTCAAGTTGAGACGACAGCAAAATTCTGGGCAGCTCAACTTCAAATAAATGGATTGTGGCCCATGGAATATGTGACATTTTTGCTCGGCAATAAGCAAGATGAAGTTTCCTGCTCATTACAAGCAGATCGTGTAGGGATTCTGGATATTTCTGTTGCTAAATTTTATGAGCTTCTGCCAAAGGCAGAATTTTATACACTCAGTTATCAAGTTTCAGGGCAGACAAAACAGCCATTAATTGAAGTGGCGATTTCCGAACCTACTCTGTCCATTATTTGGATGGACAGCAGCATTAGCATTTCTGGATTAACGGCTAACCAGACTTACGCTCTCAGTTGTTGGAATTTACTGATGCCAAAACAGCCAGCAATTGAGATGATATTCACTTCTGAATCTAATATCAATATCCCCCTAGAATTGCCCGATGGTATTTATCATATTCAGTTAGTTCAAAATAATCAGCGGATAAAGGGTTTAGGGTGGTGGTGTAATTATCGTGATCGCTACAGCCCTTTACCTGAAGATATCAACAATAATAGCGATCTTGAAAACTACTGGTATATAATTTTAGGGAATGAGTCAAAAGATGAATTTATTGAATCTGTATCTATCCTAGATCTTGATCTAAGCAAAACTCAGCTTGGGCAGCTAATCGAAGATCTTAAAAATTATTGTTGTTTCCCAGAATGGTTAGTTCAAGAGTCTATATCAGCAAAATTAGATGCTTGGCTGCTCATGCTTCAACAAGAATCTGACTTTGAACCTCCAAAAGCTCTTGTGGAGCCTTCAAAAATAGCGGAAAGACCATTAGAAATAATTTCTAGCGATTCTTCACAAGTATCGATACGACACAACTGGTATCTTGTTACTGTTGTCAATCCCAAAAAATCAAATAAGCGAGATATTTTTTGTCAACGATTGGATCGGATGTTAAAGCAAAAAAATATAGAGGAGACGGG
>JBAVRC010000898.1:0-2797 GCA_049694615.1 Thermosynechococcaceae cyanobacterium
CTGGGTAAACGACTAAAATAAACATCTTGCCCCAATCGGCTCAGAAAACGAAAGCCCTCGGTGCTGAATTAAAGATATCTGCTGTCGCTGATTTGAACCATGATGCGGTGTAGGTGGCAAGATTTAATTCTGCTTCGACCCCACAGTTGAAAGTCAAACCTTAGGAGAAGCGATCAATGAGCCTTACCTTTTATTTCGCCCCCATGTCCACCGCAAGCATCACCGAAGCCGTTCTCGCGGAACTTGCTATCCCTTTCGATCTCGTAAAACTCAATATCAGCATTGGAGATACCAGAAAACCGGAATTTCTGAAGATTAACCCAAACGGGAGAGTTCCTGCGATCGTGCATGAAGGAGTAGCGATCTGGGAGTCTTCAGCGATCACGATGTACCTCGGTGAAGTTTTTGGCGTGGACGCCAAGCTTTATCCCGCCCCAGGACCGAAGCGCGGCGAAGCGATGAAATGGATTGCTTGGAGCAATGTCACCCTTGCCGAGCCAGCTAGCCGATTATTCGCATCCTTGCCGCCTGAAAAGCAGGGAGATGTTGAAACTAACGCGCAAGAAAAAGTAGCGCCAGAGATGAAAAGCGCTGTCGCAATGGAAAAAGCAAAAGCGGATCTTGCTGATTGTCTCAGAATTCTCAATCGTGGGTTGGAAGGAAGATCGTTTTTAATCGGCGACTATAGCCTCGCGGACACGCATCTTCAAGGCATTGTAGGCTGGATTGGTTCAATGGAAGTTGATCTAACCCCTTTCCCCAACGTCACAGGATGGCTGAAACGCTGCCACGAGCGTCCGGCGATCGCTAAGTTGATGGTAGGCTGAGGTCGAGAACCGAGAACCGCCCAAACCTCTCACTATTGGTAAGGCACGATTGCCCAAAGCAGACGCATGGGACATTTAAATTGGGAGGAGTATGAAGATTCCCACCCTCCAAAGTTGAAGTATCACTAGCAAGAGTAATATTGCAAATAGGTATTCCATTGGTAGAAACCACCCTGAAAATATAGGAGGCTAGAGCAATGGATGAGCGTCATCGGTACTTGCGAATCGCCCTTATCGTTGTCGGCATCGCTTTTCTTCTGATCTATCCGTTGACGAAAATCTGGGCATCAGGCTGGGTATGGCAACCCGATCAAACTGAATCCCTACAGATGATCATCGGTGTTTATGCAACACTCGGTGTCTTTTTATTATGGGCTTCTCGAAA
Organism: Thermosynechococcaceae cyanobacterium; assembly: GCA_049694615.1. Classification (GTDB taxonomy): domain Bacteria; phylum Cyanobacteriota; class Cyanobacteriia; order Thermosynechococcales; family Thermosynechococcaceae; genus JAAURS01. Next base: position 1,213 of record JBAVRC010000898.1, read on the forward strand.
ACCAGAAGCACATCTCAGCTTAATCTGGTTCACCGTCTGGTCGAGTGCTGTCCACGGTCTGATCATGGCGGTACAGGCCGTAATTGACCCGGTAGAACGTGGGCACCTTCTTGGCGATGTTCCCGCCATGATCTTGGTGGCCATTGTCCTGGGTGTCCTAGTGCCGAGCGAAGTAGCACCAGTGCATGAATGAGCGCAACATAACACTTCAAATGCAGCGGACGGTTGAGAACTGCTGATGCTGAGTTTAAGCTTGCTTACAGTCGCTGATTTGAGCCGTTAGACCGCTGATTTTGGATAGTACGGTTGTCAAGAATTGATCTTGATATACTGCTTTTGCTGAGCTATTACTATGCGTAAATCTCGGCATTTCTGTTGGCTTGCTAAAGGTTAAAGTCTGGCAGCAATTGATGCAAGAGCTTCCGACATGAAGTCTATGAATACTTGAAGTTTTCCAGAGTGTTGGCGATGTTTTGGGTAAATCGCATGCAGGGTCAAAGGTTCCGTAGACCATTCTTTCAAGACAGTCTTCAGCATTCCACGTTCCAATCCATCTAAGACCGTGAACATTGGCAAAAAGATCAAACCGAGTCCCGCAACAGCAGCTTGACTCGCAGCAAGGCTATTGTTCACTTTTAAAGATCCATCAACATGCACGGACACTGTTTCTTGACCTCGCCAAAAACTCCACTCATGGGGCGATCGCGCCAGCGTGTAAACCACACAATGGTGCTGCTTTAGATCCTCCGGGGATTTTGGTTCGCCATACTGCTTCAGATAGGTCGGTGACGCGCAAACGACGCGTTGAACATCGCAGATTCGATGGGTGACCAGACTATTATCGTGGACCAATCCGCCCCCTCTGATCCCCACATCAAATCCCTCCTCAATGAGATCCACATAGCGATCATTGAGGATGAGTTCGATCCGCATATCTGGATAAATGGATTGAAATTGATAAATCGCTGTTGCGACATGGGTTAAACCCAGTGACATGGGTGCTGTAACGCGAAGCAGCCCATGGGGTTTGACTGAGAGATCGGAAACAGTTTCTTCAACACGTTCCAGTTCATCCAGAATAGAGCAGACCTGCTGAAAATAGAGTCGCCCTCCTTCAGTCAAGTTCAAACGCCTAGTTGTCCGATGGATCAACTGGGTTCCCAGCTCTTTTTCCAGTTCTTGGACATTTTTACTGACAGCCGCATTTGATAAGTTCAGAGCTTCTGCTGCACGGCTAAAACTCTCTAACTCAACGACCCGTCTAAAGACGTTCAGAGCAGTTAATTTATCCACAGAAAACCACTTACGAAACGATCCATCTCAACCCCTACATTATTCACTATAGGTGAAAAGTTATTCAACTAAATCGATCTTTATCTTTTTCGAGTGAAGAGTTATGGTCAAAGTATGCGCTTCAAGCTGTGAACACCCGAAGCGCGGAGGAACTATGAATCAAGCCCAAGTCGATGCGGTGGATAAACAGATTTACGGGATTGAATATTTCGCGATCGTCGATTTGCTCAAGCGATATTATGACGCTTTATATCGTTGCGATACAGCTCTTTTGGCAACCGTGTTTCATACC
>JBAVRC010000899.1:0-4590 GCA_049694615.1 Thermosynechococcaceae cyanobacterium
GTCTTTCCCAATCTGGGATCGCTCGTGGAGGGTGGCATGGGCATGAATTACGGTGCGATCGCCCACACAAACATGGGGATAAATCGCCACCTGATCGTGGAGGCAAACCCCATCCCCTAACACAACTCCAGCTTGCACCGTCGTATACGCGCCAATGGCTACCCCCTGCCCCAATTGAACCGAGGGATCGATCACTGCCGTTGGGTGAATACCCGCTTCCCGTTGCCAGGGCTGGTAAAAGAGGGCCAGGGCCTTAGCAAACAATAACCGAGGCTGGTCGGTCGCCATCCAAGCAATGCCTTGCTGGGTGGCCGCCCCCAACAAGGCTGAGTGCTGCGGCAAAATCAAGGCACTGGCCGACGTCTCGCTGATCCGAGTCGCTAGGGCCCGCCCCTCAATAAACGCAATTGTGCCTGACTGGGCCGTATCAATGGACGAAACCCCCGTCAATTCAGGATTTAAGGTTGGGATTTGGACCAAGCTGGTCTGTTCATCCGGGATGCCCAGGCGTTGCGCCAACGCTTGAAACTTCATACCGGCAACCCTATTGCAACACCTGCATATCCTTAATCAGCCATTGTTCGTTCTGCCGTACTGCAATGTACTGAACCGGATAGCTATCGGTATAGGACTTTGCCGGGACTAATTTGCCCTGTTCGTAGTACTGCGCCGTTTCTTTGACCAAGGCCTTGATGGCAGTCTGGTTTGCACCCTGAGGCTTCACCGACTGAATTTCCAACTGATTGAGGGTATATTTCCAATGCACCTTTTGTTGCTTCGCTTCATTGACGCTGTTTTCCCATTCGCCCAGCACTGGTTCTGCTAACACCGCGTTGAGTTGTGTGCCATCGTGTTGATCGCCCATCGCCAATGCCTTTGCCATTTGCCAGGACTGGACCAATTGTTGGGCATCGGATTTTGAGAGCGGGCCAGACTTCATCCCTGGACTAGGGGATGTTGCCCCTGGACTTGCACTGGGACTTGCCGTGGGGCTAGCCGTAGCCCCCACCGTTGGACTTGTTGTTGGGGAAACGGATGCGCTGGGAGATGGGGAAAATGCCGGGGTGCTTGAACTCGGCACAACATCGGGTGGGCGATCGCTGACATTCTCCGATGGAATCAAGAATCGGCCTAGTGCCAGTGCCCCAGCGACAACACCAACGCCTAACAGCGCTGCGATGACCGCTGTCCCCCAGCCCGTCCGGCGTTTTTTGGACTTCCCGTCCATTCCGGGATGTTTTGCGTTACGATGCTGCACCTTTTGGCGAAGGCTCTCAGCAGCCTCGGCCTTTGTCTTGGGTGAGTGCTGTGCTCGTGGCTGCGATCGCTGGGGTACCGTAGAGGTCGCCGCACGACTGGACTGACCCAGCGAATCCGTATGGGCCAAAATCGGCTCCCTATCCATCCCCGTCGAGTTCGTCAAGCCAGAAGGACTCCCTTGACCTGAACGGCGATCCGATTCAAATAAACTTGGGGTTGAGGATTGGGTTGCCGCAGCATGGACCGCACCCGACTGGGCCACAGGGGATGGTGCCGATAAAGGCCAGAGGGGTGTATCGAGTGGACTGGCCAGATCTTGGGCAACTTTAGCAGCGGAAGACGGCCCTGCCGCGTCATACCAAGGTATTGAAAGCGTGGATTGGGCCTCTAATTCGCCGAGGCGTTGTTGAATCGTCGGATCGTCGAAGTAATGTTGTAATGAAACCGTGCGCTCCGCTAAGTCCTGGAAATAAGGATAAACTTCCTGTTGCAGCCAATTTTCGGTGTAAAGGTAGAGACCCGGAATGAGGTCGGGTGCGCCCTCCGAGTACTGCCGCATAAAGTTCAGCGATTCTTCATCTTGACTGCGGAGCACGCTTTGATGAGCCGACTCCGGTTGTCCCAACAGCAGCCAACACATGCCGGTTTCAATGGCCACATCCTGGCGATCGCCCAGTTGTCCGAGCAACGTTTTGGCCCGTTCAACTAAGTCCGGTGTTCCTTCGGCAACCCCATGGGCAATCAAGGCATAGACCGCCAGATAAGACGCCACTGCCGAGGGCCGAGCGGCCTCGCGCTCAAAAATCTCCTGCTGTTCGGCCACCGTCAAGTGCGCGCGCAATTGCTGAATAAACCGCAAGAAATCATTAACACTTAGCCCCGATTGATCATCCTGATTGCCATCAATGCCATCCCGATCATCGAGCATCGCCTGCAGGAGCGCGAGCCCTTTCTGTCGTCCCTCAGGCGCTGCTTCATTGAGCAACTCCAAAATCCGATAGGGTCTCAATTTGTAAAGGTCCCCGCGAATTTCCGACTGCACGTCCGGGAATCGCTGCTCCCGCTCTAGCAACGCAGCTCCTTTTTGGAGCGAGTCGCCCGCTGCTTCAAATTGGCTTTGTTGCCACTGCTCCCGCCCCAGTTCCAAATGGGCCAAGGCCATGGCTAGAACAACATCTTCTTCGACAATCCCGCCGCTGGTAGGGACCCTGGCGAGATCAATGGGCCGCTCTAAATAGCTTGCGCCAATCTCTAAAATGTGGGCGTAGGCCCCCACTTCTTGCAACAGCAACAGCGCACCCGTCAGTTGCTGATCGCGAATTTCTAGGGTGGGGTCCATCGGCTTTGGTTCGTCCCCTGGCGTTTCAGACTCGACCCATTGTTGATCGTAGGCAGTGCGCTTGTCTGGATCGGCAAGGACCACAAAGGCTTCTTCCAACAGTTGCTTGCGAGAGGCGATCGCAGCATTGGAATACTCCTGCCGAGGCAACTGCTGCAATCGATCCTCAAAGGCTTGTTGCAGTTGTTCGGGCGTTGCCCGAGTCGGCACACCTAGAATTCGATAGAAGTCTAAGGGAATTTGCACAATTGACGTCCTTGACAGCAAATAACGAGAGATTCAAACTAGGTTGACGACGATTCGAGGCGATAGAGCAATTTGGAAATATCATAACCTGCTCGCCCTAAACGTATACTCTAAAAGATGCGACTTTATAGTTTTGTTATTTTTGGGTTCGAGCGCTAGGGTGAATAATATTACCCGCAATTGCCCCATATCGCCACAGGCCACCCGACGAAGGATAATCCATGGTTCAGGAACGAGTTCTCCCCAAATTTGCTGTCCCTCCAGTCAAAATCACATCTGAAGAAGGCATGCGGCTATACGAAGACATGGTCTTGGGACGCAGCTTTGAAGATAAGTGTGCGGAAATGTACTATCGCGGTCGCATGTTTGGGTTTGTACACCTTTATAACGGGCAAGAAGCGGTTTCGACCGGTGTCATCAAAGCCATGCGATCGGATGACTACGTGTGCAGTACCTACCGCGATCACGTTCATGCCTTGAGTGCTGGGGTCCCTGCACGCCAGGTCATGGCAGAATTATTCGGTAAAGCCACCGGATGCAGTAAGGGGCGAGGCGGGTCCATGCACCTCTTCTCTGGCGAGCATCGGTTACTGGGCGGATTTGCGTTTGTCTCCGAAGGCATTCCGGTCGCCACAGGTGCTGCTTTCCAGAGCAAATATCGACGCGAAGCCATGGGCGATTCCACCGCAGACCAAGTCACGGCCTGTTTCTTTGGCGATGGGGCATCCAACAACGGCCAGTTTTTTGAATGCCTCAACATGGCGGCCCTCTGGAAGCTCCCCATTTTGTTTGTGGTCGAAAACAATAAATGGGCCATTGGCATGGCCCACGACCGCGCCACATCCCAGCCGGAGATCTACAAAAAAGCCAGTGTGTTTGGTATGGCAGGGGTGGAAGTCGATGGTATGGATGTCATGGCGGTTCGCGCCGTTGCCCAAGAAGCCGTTGCCCGTGCCCGTGCCGGAGAAGGGCCGACCCTCATCGAAGCGTTAACCTATCGCTTTCGGGGACATTCCTTGGCCGACCCCGATGAGTTGCGCTCCAAAACGGAGAAGGACGAATGGCTCTCCCGCGATCCGATTAAGCGATTTGAAGCCTATTTGCTGGACAACAACCTTGCCACCGCAAAAGATCTCAAAACTGTTCAAGACACCATTCAATCCGAAGTGGATGCCGCTGTCGAGTTTGCTGAACAAAGTCCTGAACCAGACCCCAGCGAACTCCACCGCTATATTTTTGTGGACGAAAACGACCCCTAGCACCGGGCACATAACCTCTCGGCGTAGGCGCATAACATCCAGCTTTGCGTCAGGGTATCATCGTAACCGTTCATCGCCGCCCACGAGGGGTCGCACAAATCCTTGGTCGTAAAAGCCTTCGGCCAATTGCGGGTTGAGTCGATGCGCGCGGTTGTAATCTTGCCGAGCCAGTTCTATGTTCCCCTGGTCGTAATAGGCCATGCCCCGACTATAGTACGCGGCAATAAATTCAGGGTCTAGGGCCAGCGCTTGGGAGAAGTCGGCGATCGCCCGATCAGCCTGTCGCAGGGCAAACTGGGCTAGCCCTCGGTTGTAATAAGCGGAAGCAAACCGATTGTCGAGGCGCAACGCTTGACTATAATCTTGAATGGCTGACAGGAAGTTCCCCATGTCGGCATAGGCTAACCCCCGACTAAAGTAATAATCGGCATTGTTCAGTTCTAAGGCAATGGCTTGACTGAATTGGGCGATCGCCTGGTCCAACTG
>JBAVRC010000900.1:0-2207 GCA_049694615.1 Thermosynechococcaceae cyanobacterium
ACAGGAGATTTTGACGGATCCGGCGACGCGGAATTTGGCCAAAGAGGCGATTGAGAAGGCGAAGAAGGCACTTGGTAAAAAGTAGGATGGTATTCGGATGAGTCTCAATAATCCTCTGGAAGTTGAATTGGCGGCTGAACTGGCTGCGGAGACATTGAACCAAGCTGAGGCCAGTGTGGCTGGCTTTGTGGATGGGGCGGTGGCTGCAATCCTGGACCAGACGCCTTCTCCCTTTGTCGAACAGGGCCAACAGCTTGGTTTGCTGATTGCCCAACGGGCGATCGCGTCTGCCCTGCAAGACCCGTTTATGGCGAAACAGATTGAGACGGCGATTGGCCTGGGAAAGCGGATGCGTTTGATGCGCCCCATCTGGATAGTCTGAATCTAATCATTCAATGGCAGGTGCAGGCGATCGCGGTGCTATGGCATTCCAAGATCTGCGATCGTCTGGCTCGGCTTGAAACAGAACAAGAGCGTATTACCCAAGGCCATGAACAGTTGGCGGCGGAACAGGCACGGTTTAAGGCGGTTGCGATCGCCCTGAATACCAAGCTGGACAAGAAGGCGAGGACGGCTGATGGGTTGTTCAATCGGGCACAGCAGTTTGACAAGGCGGTGCATCGGTGTCAGTTTCGTAATCGGCTCTATGTGTTGTTCGAGTTGGCGGAACGCTGGATGGTCTGGATGGTGGTGGCTGCGATCGCTTGTGGATTTGGGTTTTATGGCGGGGTGAGAATGTTGGCGTCGGATTCTTGTCTTAGAAATAACGGGTGTCGAGCCGTGTTGATTTGGGTTTTGGCGCATCCCAGGCAGGTGGACCGAAAGTGAACGAGGAAAAACAAGATGCGTTTTGTGATGGGGTTCTTGGCTGGGGTTATTGTGACGGGTTTATTGATTGACCGGGGGGTGAATCTGCCGGATCGCTTGGGTCGGCTGATCAATGGTGCGGAGGTACAGCGGTTGGGGGACGATATCGGTGATGCGGTGAAGAAGTGAAATGGGGAAGGTGCGATCGCCTAGAAAGTAGAACCCGAAAAATCTACTTGCGTTCATCATCTAGAATAGAAATGGTGCAGACAATGCAACTTTTCAATATCTAAAGACTGTTAGAGATAAAAACCGAAGTCAGTCCAAGTGTAATTTCAACACCCTTTGAATCGTTTTGAAATCTGAACAGAGGAGTAATATCCGATGATCAAGAAAAATTTTCAAACTAAAATAACTTCACTCTGGACGACCTTTTTATTAGGACTTCTTTTTCACACACAGCTTGGTTTGATGCCACTTTTTCATAGTCTTCAAGTTGCAGATTCGCAAGCACAGAATTTGAATGAAATTGCGCCTATTCTATGGCTGATGCTAGGCTTTTTTGTGTTTCCATTATTTGCGATAATCGCAACGGCTTTTTGGGACTCGCAACGTTACCGCAAATTCCATTTGGTTTTTACTCTCATTTATTCGGTGTTGAATACAGCTCATTTGATTGCTGATTTGATGGTACAACCAATTGCTTGGTATCAGATTGCCCTGATGTTCATTTTATTGATCATTGGGTTGTTGCTCAATTTAGTGTCTTATCAGTGGGTGCGAGAGCAACACAGTTCTAGGAAATGGGTAAAGTCAGCAATAAGTTAATCCGTTCTCATTGCAGGTATTCTTTTTGCATGAGGAGATCGCTGGTTGGGTCGAATAACCCTCATCTAGAGTGACAAATGAGGGTTATTCGCAATTTGGATAGCTTCTGGGTTGACCCAATTTCAAAGGTACTGGGTTTTAAAAGCGATCGCTCTATCCGTAGCAAGCAGGAATAGGGCGATCGCTAAAATGGCCCGTTGTGTCGCTTTATTCACCACCGATTAGCCCAGTCCGGGGCTTCTGTCGGCTCCGGTGCCAGCAAAGCAAGATCGGTCTCAAACGCAACCTTAAACGAACGCTTTTGTAACGCCCGAACTTGCAGCTTGCCGCTGCGAGTTGCTGTCAGCAATTGTCCCTGACTATCCCAATCGGCCCACTGCACATCCTCTAGAATCTCAACGTTCCCCTCGAACTCCAGAGCGTACATGACTCGCAGACCGTCCACTGCCTGACCTATGCCGAATTCGCCTCCCGCCCTGCCGATGCTTTCTAACCGCAACAGGCGATCGCCCTTGGGTTGCGGCTTTTGCAGTCGGGCATTGCGATGTTCGTCCCAGTAACCGCCAGCGCTA
>JBAVRC010000901.1:0-1710 GCA_049694615.1 Thermosynechococcaceae cyanobacterium
GACATGGGGGAGACTCACGATGTTTGGGGCTGACTCCCTACCATATCAACAGCTTCATGAGAATGAAACAGCCCTGGGCGACAACGCCTGCTGCACCTCGAATTTGCCCAAGTCTTCCCCAGGCTGCACCGAAAACGCCAACAACACCTCCCGCAAAAACCCTTCACCTGAGCCTCTACGATCGCCCAAGCCTCATCCAGATGATGAAGCGGGGGGTGCCGGACTGGATGCTATTTTTGCGAAAGCCCCAGCAACTCCGGTTCCAACGCATTCCAAAGCAGCTTGAGGTCCGCCACCTCCAGTTCGGACAGGGCCTGGGCGATCGCACGCTTGAAATCCAACATCAGTTGAACGGCTTTCATCGGCTCACCTTTTGCGAACAATAGGAGTGCAGATGCTTGGGCAATCAACTGACCTTACCGATGACACCTTCCACTAGCCAATTCATTGACTCCAGCTCGATCGCTCTTTGTCCTAACGCTTTGCCGTCTGGAACCACAACCTTACCAGAATTGTCTTTAATTTCGCCTTTGTAAATCACCAGTGAACCCGTCTTGATTTTTTCCTTAGCTTCGTCAGCAGATTTTTTAGCGACCTCAGCCACCGCTGGACCATAATCGGAGAGTTTGATATAGCCCTCTTTGTAACCACCTCGGAGCAAATGAGAAATTCCACCATTTGAAAGCGTTTTTCCCGACTGAATTAAAGTCGCAATTTCAGTATAAACCGTGCTCCAATTCCACTCGGCTCCCGTCAGAAATCCTTTAGGAGCCAGCGCACTAAGGTTGGCATGGTAACCCGAAGAATAAATACCTCTTTTCTCAGCCGTTTCTATGACGATTTTAGGGCTATCTACATGACAAGTTATCACATCAATTCCCTGATCAATGAGGCTGTTTGTGGCCTCAGCTTCTTTGACCGGTAGCGACCAATCGCCCGTAAATACCACCTTCGTGATCACAGCGGGGTTGATGCTCCGAGCACCTAAGGTAAAGCTATTGATATTGCGCAACACTTGAGGAATCGGTTTAGCCGCGACAAAGCCCAACTGCCCCGACTTGCTCATATGGGCTGCAACAATGCCAGCCAAATACTGCGCTTCGTCGATATACCCAAAATAGCTGCCGACATTTTTAGGATGTTTGCCTTCTTGATAGAGTCCCCCGCAGTGAAAGAATTGGATCTCAGGATATTCAGCAGCAATCTTCAGAATATGAGGGTCAAAGTAGCCAAAAGACGTGGGAAAGAGTACCGTCGCATTATCCTGCTCGATCATATTGCGCATGACTTCCTGAACTTCCGAGTTTTCAGGAACACTCGCTTGATCGACGGTTTTGACATTGGCGAGTTGGATCCCACTTTTACCCAAAAAATGGGCTTGATTATAGCCATAGTCATCCTTCGGCCCGACGTAGATAAACCCCATCACTAAGTCTTTGGTGGCAGCGGATGGGCTTTGAGTCGCCGAGGGGGATGTGGATGTGCAGCCCCATAGCCGAGACGTGGCACCAAAAGCTCCTGTCGCAAGAAGACCTCGGATCAACTGACGACGATTAAGGGTCAATCTCCTAATATTCAAGGCACTTTCCTCACACAATGGCTCAATAGACAAGCTTATTTAACTGTCTCCCAGACATCGTAATTGTTTGTTCAGCTACAAGATTAAGGAAGGGGGCAGATAAGGACCGCCGACTAGAAAAAGCCTAAAGA
>JBAVRC010000902.1:0-11776 GCA_049694615.1 Thermosynechococcaceae cyanobacterium
GGTCTTCTCCATAAGACACAGACTTTTCCTATTTTGACAACCCTTGTTGCATAAGGCTTTGGATTACTTCTGTCCGTCAGTCAGGTTGAGCGATCCAATGCCATTAGGAACAAAGGTACTTGGAGATTTGCTGCGCCATCTCCGTAAACTCTGCTGAAGGGGATTGTTGGGGGTAAGTATATACCTCTTGTAATGCATCAGACCAGAGTTGACGCTCGGCAAAATATTGGGCACGATTGAGGGCTATTTCTTCACGACTGGCTGTTTCTGTGCTCAGCCGATTTTCAAGAGTTTTGAGTTCTGCTGCAATGCGATCGCGCTCCTCCTGTTCCATCATCTGAAAGGTAAAGCGCTGGACTTTGCCTTGGGAATCGGTCAATTGCCAGTCGTATTTTTGGCCGGGTTGCAGGGCTGTGCCAAGGTAGATCGCTTGTTTATCCTGCGCGGTGAGGGATGTTTGCCACATCAACGGTTGGGCCTCATAAACCGTGGTCAAACTATAGGGGCGGATCTCCAACGCTTGGATCTGGCCTTGCCAAGCAAACAACGGGCGATCGCGCCAAATGACATTGGTTTGACCCAATAGTCCCGGCGACATAGGACACACGCGCCCACGGGAGGCTAGGGGCGGTTCATCGCGCTTTAATAGACTTAAAAGAGCTTCCCAAATTGAGCGCTTTTTAGTCTGGGGAGGCGTGGGTTTGGGTTGAGTGGTCGTCGGTAATTTTGTACCCGATTTGTCCGTTGCCAACACGAATGGAGATCCGGCCAGCATCATGATTTGGCCAATCAGGAGTATCGAAAAGACTCGAAGCAGGATTTTAGGGTTATCCATTTGTTTTTCTCCTTATGGTTAAAAAACAAAACAAAACAGAGGGCATCAGCCAGGGCAGCAATACCCCAACCGAAAGATACAGTTGTAGTCCAATCCATCCGTACAAAACCAGTCCAATTCCGACCCCAAGGGTGTACCAACGCGGGTTGCGGCGATCGCCGCAACCTAGGGCAACTCCCTTTCCGGCGATCGTCGCCAGCAACAACATCACGGCTTCTGGGACTGGAATCACAAACTGCTGCCGCAGAAAGCTATGCAACATATAGGCTTGGGCTTGGCCACCTGGAAACCCCAATGACTCTGATGAACGATCAGGATCCGGGAGCAAGGCTTGCCAGAAGGCGATCGCCAAGGGCATGGGTAAATTATCTCCCCCCGGTTTGGTGACCCCTGCCTCGCTGTATCCCCCCGGTGCAATCAGGACAACCTGTTGCGAGAGATGCGCTGCAAGCGCTGTCTGGTCGAACTGGCCTGTGAGTAACTTCCAAGCCGGCAACGCCTCGTAAACCTGGTCCGGCGGGATGGAAAAATCATTGATGGGCCGCAACCCTAGGGGGCCAAATGATTCAGCCAACTTTGCCAGTGGACTGACGGGCAACGCTGGTCCATCCCGAAACAAACGAGTTCGCAGATCCTCCCCATTGCTTAAATCGGGTTGGGGGATTCCAGTTGGTGCAGGGTCAAGGCTCACAACCCGCTGCACAACGGCCATCAGATAGGCAAAAGGACAGCTCTCTCGACAGTGATCTTGGGGAAGTCGGAGGTACTGCGGGAATGCCTGGACATTCCCTTGCAAACTCCAGCGAGGGCTAGCAAGGCGCGTCTCCGGTCCAACCCCCGAGTCCTGACCATTTGCACCAGCCAAAGCCGCAAAAATAAACCAGGTCTGGTGCTGTGCGATCGCCGTCCGTATGGCTTGGGACAAAGCTGCATCTTGCTCCGGTAGGGGGCGATCGAGCAAATAATCGATACCGACAACTTTGGCGCGGAGATGGGTCAATTGCGTCACTAACCGTGCCAGATAACGCCGATCCATAGGGTTGGGACGACTGATGCCTGCTTGACGCAGGGACGGTTCATCAATTTGGACCAGAAGAATGGGCGGGGATTGGGCCGGGACAGACTGCCCCGTGGCTTCCCGATAGATAGCCTGCATCCCCACACGCCAATCCAGGAGCCGATCCTGAACGGGAGGCAAAAGACTGGCCAGCAGCAACCCGCCCAAAACCACCCATTCGCGCCGCTGAGGCAACCAGGGTTTCACCCGCTGTTGCCAACCCGTTGGCGGAATGCGAAAGGGCGTCGCATCAGGATGACAAAACAGCGACGGAATCAGGTAGGCCGAGGGGTAGGCGACCTGTTGGCGCTGGAGCGACGCACAAGCGGCTAGGAGGGCATCATGGACATCGCAGTGTTGGGCCAAACTATGGGCAAATTGGACTAGAAAGGCATGGGCCACCCGATTATGGATGGGTTCTCGCAGGATTGCGACTTGGCTGAGTCCTAAGTCGATTAAGGCGTTGGCAATATTCAGCCCCTTACAGGAATTGAACAGGGCAAATTTCAACCCCCGTTGTTGCGCGATCGCCAAGTAGGGAGCCAGTTCGCTCATCTGTAAGGTTGTATGGGGTGCGATCGCCAGTTCACCGCCCGTCATGGCCGTTTCGTTACTATGTCCGGCGAAAAATAACCCATCCCAGCCCGGTTCCTCAGCAATGGCCGCACAAATTTGCGCCTTGAGACCCGCCGCATCGAGGGCAGGTTGCCAACCCATCAGGCGGATATCGGCGATTTTGGCCAGGGATTGTAGGGCTTGGCGATCGCCTTGAAAATCCAGCCCTGTCTCGTCTCCCAAAATGGCTAAGATGCGCGGGCGACGGCGGAATACAGAAATTGGGGCAAGCGTTCTCCGCAGATTGGACGGTGTTCGAGCGATGCGCAGGCGTCCACCCGCCCCAAATTCGGGTCCAATCTCCCAGGTTTCCCAAGGCAACCGTTCCAATGCCAAAGGACTACAGGTCAGGAACAGATCAGCCCGACCCCCCTGAGGCGCGGATTCAGCAGTTCCCAGCCCTTGGGCCAGGGTTGCCCGCAGATCGAATAATTCCGGTGCGCGTAGCCAGTGGTGAAACGTCCGCAACAGTTGTGCTTCGGCTTGAACCAGTTGGGCCTGCCCATCGGACTGTTCCGGCGATAAACTGCCCACCGCAACGGCTTTACCGCGCAGTGCCGTTTTATAAAAATGGAGATAGGCTTTCTGCCAAGCGTGGTACTGTTGCGACAGCTCCGCAGGGTAGAGCACTGGACAGGTTATCTGTTGCCCTTGTCCCCAAGTCAATTCAAACCAGCAGGTCGATTCGACCCCCTGGACTTTGAGCCGAAAGTAGGAGCACGCTTTCATGGCCCTGCATGGGGCGAAAAGGCAAAGGGCGGAAACCGTTTCACGTCTCCATTGGGCAAGGAAAGGGTCACGGTAAAGGTCTCGGTCAACGTCCCCACCACACAGCCATAAAGATAGGCGTCTTCCATCTCTGAGGACAATGAGCGTTCGACCAAAACGCTCCGCTGATCTTGGAGGGTGAGTGTTAACCCTTGGGGGAGTTGCCCTTGCATGGAGGTCCCGGCGATCGCCAGTAAGCTCCACTCCGGCGTCCGATCAATGGCCTCGGTTTCCCAAACCACGACAAACAGACGCAAGTCCGCTGCCCCGAACGGGAAATCTTGATAGGCGCTATAGACCAAGATATTGGGGATGTTCAGGGCCGTTTGCTGCAAGGTGTTGAGCAGTGTCTCTAGTTCGGCCTCGGGTGAGGAGGCGACGGTGGTGGCCTGCGATCGCAACCCCGCCACGGTTGGGGACAGGGGAGGCAGCAAAATCCAAGCCAGACTTTGCGCCACCTCGTCCAAGGTATTTTGGAGCCAAATGCCCGTATTCATGGCTGCTTGACTTAAATTGCGCCACGGCAGAGTCGCGTCCGGTCTCTCTGCCTCTAGACGGGATTGAATCGATGGCTCCCCCCGTTGGATCTGGTAAAGGTCCCGTAAGAAGTCTGGGGTTGTGAGGACGACGGCTCCTTCTTCCCAGGTTAGCGTTTGCCACAGCGGGTGTCCTGGTTCGCTTAAGGTATTTAACCGAGATTCCCAGACGGGTTGCAACGCGCTTAATGCAGCGCTCCGGTCGGGAACTGCTGGAAGGGTGATGGCAGCAGGGTCCAGACAAACCAAATCCAGCAACAACCGATCCGCTTCCGGGTCAAAGTAATCCAGAGGCACCTCATAGGTCCAATTGGGTTGGGGGATGAAGGATTCGGATGCTTGCAGCAGCTCCCATTCCGAATAGGACAGAAACCCCTGCAATTGCGCAAATTCGTTTTCTTCCTGTACTTCGATCGCTACATAAAAATGCGCTGCATAGTCCGGCAGATCAACCACGGCTCTGGGAATGGCAATGCGATCATCGCCCAAGGCTCCGGTGACCAGTAAGCAAACCTTAAACGCCCCCACCTGAAGATGGGTCACGGCCTCAATAAATTGGCTTAAGGGTGGGTTCAGTAGGGTACAGCCCGTTTCATGGAGGGTTAAGAGCGGCGATCGCTCCTGAATCCAGGCAACAAAGGCATCTAACCCCAGTGCCTCCAAATAAATTTGCCACTGTCGCGTCTGGCCAATGGCTTGGCGGCTGAGGTTCGCAGCCCGGACCAGTGGGTCCGGCTCAACCGCTGTGGGCAAGGTCGGGGGAAGGGCAATGGCTCCGATGGATTGAACTTCGAGATCGGAGCGCGGGTCGATAGGGTTGGGGGAACGGCTCATAACGGTTCATGGGGAGGTAAGGTGATGACACAGTCGTTGGGCAAAGAGACTCTGGGTGGGACGGTTTTTCGGAATACTGGCTTCCGCTTCCGCTTCGGACAAAAGGGCCGTAATTTGCTGGTCCAGGGCGTCTTTGACTTGGGCATCGAGGCGATGCAGTTGGGCGGGGTTGGCATATTGCTTGCTCTGGTCGAGGGTCCACGGACTGAGTCGTTGCAGCAATTCCCGACGCACGTCGGCCCGAAATTCTTTTAACTTCAGCAACCGCGAAACCTGGTATTGTGCGGCCAAGGCGACCCTCGGCGCAATTTCGCTCATGGCCATGCCTTGACAGTGAAATAAATGCAGCGCGACCCGAAAATGGGTGGCCATTTCCGCCGATTTGCGATGCAGCCCTTGCAGACGCTGCTGAGTGACTTGGGCGATCGCCTGATCCAAACAAGCCATCAACTGCTGGCGGTAAGCCTGTAAAAATTCCTGGGCGTTGTTTGGATCGGGGTCTTCGCTAGGCAGAAGGCTGCTCCGTTCTGCGGCCAAACGGGTTTCGGGTACCTCTAGGGAATCGGTGGCTAGGGTGCCGCCCCGCACAAAGATGCGGTATTGTCGCAACTGTTGGGCTAGATCTTGCAGGTGAGCCATGAGATCTCCCTCGTAACGGGACTGAGCGGATTGTTGGATCCAAGCTGCCATTTGCGCACATTGCTCCGGCGAAGGCGGGAGGCACCGTCCGGGATGGCCAGACCGACGTTGTTCAAGGCGATCGCGACGATAAATGGCATGGTAGCTCTCCAACAATAAACAAGCGGTCTGGATTTCTGACGGGGTGCGCTGATGGAATTCGGTCAAGATGCGGTGCAGTTGTTTCGGCGTGGTGTCGTTTAAGATGGCCCAGTCGCTGGCCAGATAAACCCCATGGGCCAACAAAAAGCGATTGAGTTCCCGATGATGTTTCACTAAACGGGCAATCCAGGTGGATAAGGTGGCCCGGTTAGGATCGAATGTCCTTAAAACTTCCACCGACAGGGGTTCATAGGTCGTTGGGCGAGTCGCATCGACAGCGGGTTGACGAGGGTCCATGTCGTCTAACACAAAGGGAAACAAATCCTGGCGGGTAAAGCCATGATCGATGCCAAATTGCGCGGCCAACTGGATGCAGGTTTGCTCAATTTGGTGAGAGATGAAACAGCGTAAGCACTGTTCGGCCATAGCGCTGGCGTCTGGCGTTAGGCGATCGCCCCGAATCTGAAACAAGCGCTGCTGAATCAGTCTATCGGCCTCATCCAACTCGTCGTCTTTGGCTAGAAACTGCTGGGTAAAAAAGGCTTTCGCCGCTGAGAGTTCCTCCACCATGCGCTGACCCGAACCATCCAACCTCACCAGTCGCCAGTATCGCGATATCACACCCATAGATCTGTAGACCTGCAACCCATTGCTAGTCTCATTCAAGCACCTGACGCAGTATTTCCTACATCCGGGTTCATGATTGATAGCCGTGTTGCGAACGGGGCTTTATCCCTCCTATTGCGTATCGATTAACGAGTCCTGCAACAATTCCCGCCCAAAGGATACATCCGGCAAGGCAAACACGTAAGATTTACCCCCCTGCACACTGGAGTACCAAGCCGTAGCAAAGGCGGTACGGGGATAGCTATCTCGAATTCGATTGGCCAGGGTTCGCGCATCCCAAGCCGCTCCATTGGCCCCCGTTCCGTTGTTATTGAAGCTTTGCCCAAATTCCGCCAGACCGAAGGGTTTTCCAGTGCCCACTAGGGCGGCATAGTGCTGAAGCCCCCGCTGACTCCCCGCTAAATCCAGTTCTTCGTCATAAACATCAATCCCAACGGCATCCGCCCAAGCCGCACCGGGATAGTACGTCAAGGGCGGTGCAACTTCGTTGTAATTGACTTGATTGGTGCCATAGACAAAGAGCAAATTATTCAATCCCTTGCGCACCGTCAGTTCGGTCACCATGTCGCGCCACATAGCCACCCAGGCCGCTTGGCGATCGCGCAGGGCAGCTTGGGTGGCACCGTTGTGACCCCACCAAAAAAAGTTACCGTTTTGCTCGTGCAGGGGTCTAAAGAGGACCGGAACATTTGCATTTTTAAATTGGGTCAGATACGTCGCCGCCTTGTCCAACTGTGCTTGCCAGTTTCGACCTTCCGCCGTGCCATCTTGAACCATGTTTTTGAGGCTTGCCGTACTGATCGGCGTCCCGAATTGCCCACCCAACGGGTGATTGGGATGCCAAACGAGGGTCACGATGTGTCCGGCCTGACCGTGACGAATGAGTTCGTCCAGGGCATTCTGGTTCGGCTTCATCAGTTCGCTGAGTTCGCCGCCCATGATTTTGGGTAAGGGATAACCGCCCTGTTCCATTTGCAGCCAGTCACCGTACCAACCATCAGGATCGGTTTTGGAGCCAAACTTCCAGGTAATCAGTTGCTGGCCAATGGCCACTCGATCATTAACTCGCTTGGGGCGGGTATGCAGGTTGGCCAAAAGGGCCTTTGCAGCAGCTGAACTGACTTTGCTAATGGGGGTTGTTTTGATCTGTTCATTGCGAATCAACACCCGATAGGCGCGATAGTCGGCGATATAAACGCGACCGGATCGGTCTGCTGCAACCCCCAAGGGTTCCGGTCCCATGTTGGCGGCAAAGGTTGAGGCCGGGGTACCCGTCGATCCGGCCCAAACGGCATCCTGGTACCGGGCAATTCGCTGGTTGCCTTGATCCGTTACCAACAGCGAGCCATCTGGGTGAACCCCCAGATCCACGGGTTGCTTAAGACCTGTAAACACAGCGGTTGCGGCATAAACCTGACTGGGTGTCGTAAACGGTCCCGTAAACCGCAACACCCGGTTTTTGTTGTAGTCGGTCACAAATAGGGTATGTCCCACCATGGCTAAGCCTTTGGGGCCATTGAATCCGCCATTGGCAAAGGCTCCAATGCTATCGACAGCAGATTCGCCATTGGCGATCGGCCCATTAAAGATCAGGACCCTGTTGTTGAAGTCATCGGCAACAAACAACCGTCCATTGGAATCGACCGCCAAGCCGCGTGGGGAGTTGAATTGATTTAAACCATTGCCAGGTACATTGGGTGTGCCTAACCGCACAACCTGGGTCCAGGATTTACCCACTAGACGATAGCCTTTAACGGTATGACTGAGGGAATCGGCCACGAATACAGTTTCAGTGCTGGCATCAATGGCTACTGCCTCAGGTCCAGCCAGGGTGCCTGCGCCCAGCACGCCATCTGCGGCTTTACAACTTTGCAACGCATCAATGTTGGGCCACGTTAAGACCCGCTGTCCGCCAAAGTCGGTCACAAAAATACGACCACGCGGATCAACGGCAATCCCAGCAGGACCATGCATCTCAAAGCCGCCATCATTTTTGAAGTTGAAGCGGGCATTGGCTGCCGTACAACGACTGGCCAGGGTTTTGTCCGCCAAGGTCGGCTGTCCTAAGACGCGATAGGACGGCGCAGCGTCAACGGGTGTACCTAGCCCTAAACTGCAAAGGGATAGGAGGACAATCCATTCCCTCCGCCAAGGCCGTTGAGGCCGATGGAAGTGGTCTGGACTGGGTGGATGGGGAAGAAACATGGTTGTGGTTCTCCAAATAATCTGAATGGGGAAATAAGGGTTTCATGCGTTGACTTGGGCGAACCCGCTACTTTCTCCTATCTCTCGGCAGGGAGAACTCATGCAGGGCTACCGCACCATCGCCATAGGCCGATCTGGCTGGCAAGGCCAAACCCTGATCCTACTCCCGCCAGTAAGCATCCAGTTGCCCAGCAATTCCCTCAAATCCTTCCACGCCAATGATGGGGAGCAGGGCAGCGCGTTGCTCCTGCAAAGCCTGCCAAAACGCTGCCTCACCCATTTCGCCTCGCAAAACGCCCAACAAGCCCGCTGCTCGTTTCCAGTCTGGCGCTTGGATCGGTTCTAACAACACCATCGCGATCGCCCCCATTGCGATCGCCTGTTCGGGTTGCCCCGCCATCCGCAAGGCTTCAGCCAGGTACCCATAGGTCTGCCCCAGCAAAAACAAGTTCCCCAACGATTGCATGGCCCCCAGTCCCTGCTGGAGGGTTTGCACCGCTGCTTCGGCCTGACCCAGTTGGATCTGCGCTTGACCCAAGCTGTTACAGGCTAAAGCTTGACTGGCGCGATCGCCTTCTCGTTCGGCCAACTGAAGCCCTTGCTGCAAGTGGTTCACGGCTTGTTCGTAGGTTTCGGGTTCGGTGTATTCCTGCTGCTGGGCGGTATAGACCTCGGCATAGCCTAGATTGGTCAGTGCATGGGCCTCATCGGCCCGTTTGCCGCCGGACTGGCGGGCCAATACCAGGGCGCGTTGGGCTAGGGCGATCGCCGTCCCATAGTCCTGGTCCAGGGCAGCAGTGCGACTGAGGTGGTTGAGGTTGGCGATTTGGCAGCGCAGATCCCCGGCAGCTTGGGCGGTTTCCAGAGCCGTCTGGTGAAAACCACGGGCGCGATCGCGATTTCCTAGCACCTGTTGGGTATAGCCCAGCAGCGTTAAAATCCGGGCCTTGGCCTGAGTATTGTCCACCTGTCGCAGGGGTTGGTCGAGGTAGTCGAGGGCATTTTGCAAATATTGGCCGGAGAGGGAGGCATAGACGCCGCCATAGAGGGGGAAGTAAGGTTTTTCGGCAAAGTGACGCAACAGTTGCAGTGCCATTTGGAATGAGGCATCGGCGAGGAGGGAGCGATCTGGCAAGGGCGACTGTAAGCCATTCCAAAGCTGACCCCAGAGGGCGGCAAAGGTGAGGTAGGTGGCGATCGCCGCTTGGGGGCCGGCCTTGGGGTCGTAGGCTTGACGCTCAAACCAGGCCACTAACCCTTGGGGAATGCGTTGCAACAATACGGCCAGTTCGACCCATTGGGCCAGATTGACCTCGGCCAGTATGTCCGGGGTGATGTGTTGCTGCTGCGCCAGACTGGTCAACAGTTGACTTGGCCAACCGGACAGCCGCTGCGCCCAACTCTGCCACGGTCCCCGTGTGGCCTCTCCGCCAAATCCTAGATCGCGGCCTTGTTCGTACATCCAGGCCAACAAATCCGGTTCCAGACGCTGCCATGCCTGGATGCCCCGTTGCAGTCCAAGGGCTAGGGCAGCCGATCCTTGCAGCGGTTCAGGGGTTGATGTTTCTGATGGAACAGAGGGTTCGGCTAGGGGTTCGGCTACGGCCCCAAATCCGAAGCCGATGGGGTTTGCAGCGCGATTTGGCGGGTTACTTGCGCCGAAGCTAAAGCCAAACCCACCACTGGCTGGAGGAGCGGCGACTGGGGGCGGGGTAGAGGGACCCGTAGACTGGGGGCTGGGCTTCATCTCCAGGTTCGGATCCAAGGTTTTGGCCAGGTCAAGGATTTGACTCAGATTTAGGGGTGGGTCGCGGTTGGGATCCAGCAGTTGGAGTAGGGTCAGGAGTTGCTCGGTAGGGTTGGCGTTGAGAAGAACTTGTTTGGCCTGAGACTGATGGGCCTGACTGACTAGGGTTTGCTGGAGATGGTCCCATTCGGTTTGGATATTGTTGAGGGCGCGTTGGCTGCGGGTAAGTTTGGCTTGCTTGAGTTCGTCGGTTTCGCTGGCCAATTGTTGGGCGATCGCACTGACCCGTTCTTGTAAACACCGCTCAAACAGTTCGCCCGTGCCGATCTCAATATGGGTTTTGAGTTGATCGAAGATTTGGGCTTTGGAGGCAATTTGGCCTTTGAGGGTCCGACTGACCAAATCATCAATGACAGTGAGGTAGCGATCGCGCATGGTGGCAGGGTTCTAGGGGGATGTGGGGATATGTCTCAATTCTGCCGCATCTTCTCGTGGGTGGTGAACAGGATTGCTACACTACGGGGGGAGGACAACATGACGTTTACTGTAGCCCAATCGATGACCCTCGAAGCGTTTTTGGCGGTTCCAGAAACGAAACCGGCTTGTGAGTATGTTGCGGGAGAGGTGATTCAAAAACCCATGCCCAAGGGAAGACACAGTCGGTTGCAAGGCAAGCTTTGTGCGGCGATTAATCAGGTTACTGAAGCAGCGAAGGTAGCCTATGCTTTTCCAGAATTGAGGTGTACGTTTGGCGATCGCTCGTTGGTGCCGGATGTGGCTGTGTTTCGGTGGCCACAGATTCCGTTGACGGCAACGGGAGAGGTGCCGGACAAGTTTGGGTTATCTCCCGACTGGGTGATTGAAATTTTGTCGCCGGAGCAGAAGCCCAATAAGGTCATTGGCAATATCCTGTATTGTTTGCAGCAGGGTTGTCTTTTAGGGTGGTTTATTGACCCGGATGATGCCAGTATTTTGGTGTTTCAGCCCGGTCGGCAACCTGTGTTATGTCAGGGGAGCGATCGCCTTCCGGTTTTGGCCGAGATTGATTTAGATCTGACGGTTGAGCAGGTATTTGGCTGGCTCAAGATGGGTTTGTAAAATGATATGAGTTACAGCGACTTTAAGTTAAGCCAATTAGTCAAAGACTTTGGACTGACGATTCAAGAGTCCTCAAATCTCTTTTCCGCCATTTCTTCTGCACAAGCCAGCTCAACATTGGTAATGCTGTTGAATGAAAATATTGACTTGGCTGTGGCTATCAACACTGAAAAAGCACGTTCTGAACTCATTATTGCACCCGTTCTCTTGGAAGTTCGCAGACAACTTAAGGCTCAAGTTAGCTTATTTTCAGGATCAGACTTTACGGTTGATTCTGATAAAGGATTGAGTGGGGTCTGCGATTTCATTCTCAGTAAAAATCCAGAGCAATTATTTATTCGAGTACCTGTGGTGACGGTTGTAGAAGCAAAAAATGAAAATCTCAAAAGTGGATTTGCCCAATGTATGGCTGAAATGATCGCCGCTCAAATTTTCAATCAGCAAGAGGGTAACGATATCTTTGATATCTATGGTGTAGTGACGATTGGTACAATTTGGCGATTCTTGAAATTGTGCCAGACCATGGTTGAGATTGATTTAAGTGAATACTAAGTAGGTTTGGGTTGAAAAGCGAAGGTATATGGAGGAAGATTGAGGGAGAGAATCCCATAATGGAGCAACTGCATGAGACCCCGCCTCCAAGCCCACCTGACGCCAGAAGAAGACCGAACCTT
>JBAVRC010000903.1:0-2005 GCA_049694615.1 Thermosynechococcaceae cyanobacterium
GTGTGCGGTATGTCCACCGACATCAGCGATCGCAAGCAGAAAGAAGACATGCTGCGAAACATCTCCCTAGGGGTTTCGACCAAAACCGATAAATTCCTGTTTCAGGCATTGGTAGAATATCTGACCAAAACATTAGGCGTAGAATTTGCCTTCATCAGCGAACTAATTCAACCTGAAAAGACACGGGTCAGAACCATTGCCGGCTACGGCAACGGTCAGGTGCTGGACAATATCGAATATGCGCTAGCCAATACCCCTTGCGAAAATGTGGCGGGCAAACAGCTCTGTGTCTATCCCAGCCAAATACAGCAGCAATTCCCCTTAGACCCTTATCTGAGGGAAATTGGCGCTGAGAGCTTCATGGGGGTGCCACTCTTTGACTCGGCAGGGCAGCCATTGGGGTTGATTACCGTGCTCAGCTATCAGCCCCTGAAAGAGACCCAATTGATGGCCGAAATCTTGAACATTTTTGCGGTTCGAGCAGCGGCAGAGGTAGAGCGGCAACGGGCAGAAACCGCATTGCAAACTCAGAAACAGGATCTGACACGTTCCAATGCCGAATTGCAGCAGTTTGCCTATGTGGCATCCCATGATTTACAAGAACCGCTACGCATGATCACCAGTTATTTGGAATTGCTTGAACGGCGATATAAAGGTCAACTGGATCCCAAGGCCGAGCAGTTTATTGCCTATGCTGTCGATGGTGCGGTTCGGATGCAGACGCTGATTAACGATCTATTGAGTTATTCGCGGGTGGGAACCCGAGGACAATCGTTTGAATCCGTCGATTGTGCAAAAATTGTGCAAAATGTTTTAACCAATCTCCAAGTGGCGATCGCCCAAAGCCAAGCCATTATTACCCATGACCCGCTCCCTCAGGTCACTGCCGATCCGTCTCAACTGACCCAGTTATTCCAGAACCTAATCGGCAATGCCATCAAATTCCGTCGCGAAGATCCCCCTCAAGTGCATATCGGGGTGGAGTACACCCAACGCAAGTGCTTGTTTTCCGTGCAAGACAATGGTATTGGTATGGATACTCAGTATCTAGATAAAATCTTTATTATTTTTCAACGGTTGCATAGCAGAGCGGAGTATCCAGGGACAGGTATTGGCTTGGCCATTTGCAAAAAAATAGTAGAGCGCCATGGAGGAACTCTATGGGTGGAGTCGCAACTCGGTCGAGGGTCAACCTTTCGATTCACACTCCCTCATCCCGGTAGTCACCCCTTATGAGTTCGCCCGTCATGAGCCGTTCCATCGAAATCTTGTTGGTCGAAGATAACTTGGGGGATGTTGAATTAACAACGCTGGCACTCGAAGAAAGTCATTTAACCATCAACTTGAGCGTGGTTGGGGATGGTGCTGCTGCACTAGATTTTTTGCAGCATCAAAAGAAGCAATATGCCGATTCGCCACGTCCAGATCTGATTTTGCTCGATTTAAACCTGCCTAAAAAGAGCGGTCATGAAGTCCTCGCCGCCATCAAAACCGATGACACGCTCAAACGAATTCCAGTGGTGGTCCTCACAACCTCCCAGGCTGACGAGGATATCCTGAGCGCCTACAATAATTATGCCAGTGGCTATATTGCCAAACCGGCTCGCTTCGATCAGTTCGCAAAAGTGGTACAGTCCATCGAAGACTTCTGGTTTGCGACCGTAAGATTACCCCCGACATGACGGCCATGTTTCATCATCCCATCAAAATTCTGTTGGTTGAGGACAACCCTGGCGATGTTCTGCTGCTCCAAGAAACGCTATCAGATATTACCTTTGCTCAACTCGAATGGGTCCATGTTGAGCGAATCGCAAATGCGCTGAACGCCTTGCAATCAGAACACTTCGATGTGATTCTTTTGGATTTAGTATTGCCTGATAAGTAGGTTGGGTCGAGCAAAGCACCCTGTACCGAGCAAAGCAAAATTTCTGAAATCCTTGACTGATAGGCACTTCAGCTTAATTCTCACTCTGTTTCATACCTTCGTTTTTCTACCCAAACCTAC
>JBAVRC010000904.1:0-1611 GCA_049694615.1 Thermosynechococcaceae cyanobacterium
TGTCCACTTCGAGGTTAAAGAGCTGGGAAAGCGTCACAACCTTAAACCCTTTGCGATCCAGAATGGGCAAAATCGTTGCCAACGTCTGCACCGTTCGCTCTCCCCATTCCCCGTCCTTGCCATGATCGTGCAAAATCACAATTGTGCCGGGTTCAAGACAGGTCAAAATGTGAGCCGCCGCAAACTTGGAAAACGGAATCAACGTATCGAAAGGCCACTTCGACCCGATCGCCACCTGATACCCCAACCGTTGGGCAATATCGACTCGCGTGCGATCGCAGAATCCACCACCCGGTCTCAGCCAACGGAGTTGTATTTTTTGATCCTGGGGACCAGCGGCCTCCAAAATCATGCGTTCAGTGTCACGGATTTGCGATTCGAACTCAGGTAATGGCAATTGGCCGCTGGCTGCATCGGTCATAAAATGGTTGCCCACTTCATGCCCCTGACCCACCATTTCCGCAACCCAGTGTCGATTTTCCGGCGTAATCCGACTCCCGATCAGGAAAAATGTGGCATGGGCATCGTATTGGGCCAAAACCGACAGGATGGCTTGGGTTGTATTGGGATGTACCGCCGATCTATCGTCAGGACCATCGTCAATCGTGAGCGCTACCACTTTAGCTTGCGTTGAACCAAAATAGACCGCACCCGGACAGATGAAAGGAGCCAATCCTCGCCATGCCCAGCGGGGCTGGAACCACAACACCCCCAACACACTGCACAGCAAGATCCACAGGACAACAACAAGCATTTTGCTAGGCTGACCGGGGATTGCGATAGGCGATCGCCGAGAAAATCGCCCCCTGGGGATCTTGAATGAGGGTAAATCGGCCCACATCCGGTATATCTCTGGGGGGCATTAACACCTTCCCGCCCAACTCTGCGGCTAGGGCTGCCGTGGCATCCGCATCATCGACCGTGACGTAAGTCCCCCAAGTGGGCTGCATTCCGGGTGCACTGTTGGGGATTGCCGTTAGCCCCCCGACCTCCTGACCGCCCGCTGAGAGAACCGTATAAACCATCCCTGCCATCGGTCGGTCTTCCATTTCCCAGCCAAACAGTCGGCCATAAAAGGTTTTGGCAGCGTCCGGGTCGGAGGTCATCAATTCGCACCAGCTAAACGCGCCGTGCTGTTGAAATGGGTTATTCATGGATGCTCCTGGATTGATGGAGATCTCAGCCCTTAGTTGCGACGGGCATGAAACAATCGTTCCCAGTCTACCTTGGGCAACATATACCGCGCTCCTTCAATGGTCAGCCACCCCTGAGACAGCAAAAAACGTGCATCGTCTAGGGTCATCAGACCGGAGGCACATTCAGGATGGGGTTGAAACCGGGCCAATTGTAGTTGAGACATGGATTAACCTCGTGTTTTGCTTCGTGATTCTCAGAATAACGGTTCTTTTGATTTTTGTACAGATATCTTTGAGGCTTTTTTGTGGCTGGCTCATACCGGATGGATCACGTTGGTAACGACGCCCCAGATCTGCAAATCCATCCCCTCTTCAATGGCGATCGCCGGATAGTCGGGGTTTTCGGGCATGAGGTAGAGTCGCTTGTGTTGGTATTCCATTCGTTTCACCGTCAGTTCGCCATTGAGAACTGCAA
>JBAVRC010000905.1:0-4811 GCA_049694615.1 Thermosynechococcaceae cyanobacterium
GGATAACTTTGAATCCTCTAAATATCCACAGCAGAATATTGCAAAATGTAACGAAAATTAGGCTAAACCCTTGATTTTGCGTCGATGACTGAAGATTTCTCTGCCAGAAACTGCAACACTTCCCCCATTGACAACACTACCCCTGGATAGCGCACAATGGTGCGACCAAGGTAGTCACCCGTGGGGGACGCGACTCGCAAAAGGTCTATCTGTTTCTACATAGAAACGGTTGGACTCAAGTTTGCTTCGCATAAATGCTGCATCTCGATTGCAAGGGTGACTCGTGAGCCTTGTCTGATCTCATCCCATTTTTCGCTTAAGATACACACGCTCATGATTTCAACTGTCAGCATTTTGGCCGAAATTCCCGAAGAACTGCATGACACTTTGAAGGGCTATCTGGAGTCCCATCCCGATTGGGATCAGGATCGCGTCTTTTCTGCTGCGCTGTCTTTATTTCTGATGCAAAATGGAAACTGCGATCGCCGAGCCGCCAGGGTTTATCTGGATTCTCTGTTTAATCGAGCTGTAAGGTGACACAATCGCTGGGGGAACTGAAGATGAATGCTGCACCCATCCGGGTTGAAAATGAAGATCGTACAGCCTGGATCGAAGTGGTACCGGAGCGGGGTGGCATTGTGACCGCTTGGCATGCGCTGGGCCAAGATCTGCTGTATTTGGATCGCGATCGCTTTGCGGATCCATCTTTAAGTATTCGGGGCGGCATTCCTATTTTGTTTCCCCTTTGTGGCAATTTGCCCCATAACACTTATACGGTCAACGATCAAACCTTTCAGTTAAAACAACACGGGTTTGCCCGCGATTTACCGTGGCAGGTATTCAGTCATTCTGAATCCGCCCTGACCTTGGGCTTGAATGCCAATGCCCAAACCTTGGCCCAGTACCCTTTCAACTTTGCCTTTCAAATCGCCTATCGCCTTCAGGGAAATACCTTAAATGTGCGATCGCAAATCGCCAACCAAAGCACGCAGGATATGCCTTTTTCCCTGGGGTTTCATCCCTATTTTGCAGTGGCAGACAAGTCGGCCCTAACGTTTGACTTGCCTGCAACGCAACAGTTAGATCACCAAACATTGGAATCCCACCCCTATACTGGATCCCTGGACCTCGCAGTGCCTGAACTGGATGTGGCCTTGTTTCCAGTGACGGCACAAAAGGCAGGGATGGGCGATCGCCAGCAAGGTATTCGCCTCGATTTAGCCTATGATGCTTGTTTTACAACGTTGGTGGTATGGACGGTGGACGGTAAACCCTATGTATGTCTGGAACCTTGGACCGCCCAACGCAATGCGCTGAACACGGGACACGATCTGTTGCAGTTGCAACCGGGTCAATCTTGGCAGGCTGAGGTGAGGTTTACTGTAGAGAGACTAACCGCATAAGCCGGTATACGATGGATAACCTGAGCAACAAGAACCATTACGATCAAAACTGTTGGTAGTCCGCTTAAGGGTGTTAGGCATTCATCCCAACGATCTGTAAACCCGCCATAATGTTGAGATGACTGATGCTTCTCTTGTCCCAGATAGATTAACCCAACGGCGATCGCCCCGCGCCAGTGACTGGCGGTTATTTTTGCGAATTGTGCCCTATGCCCGTCCCTACGGTCGCACCTTAGGAATTTCGGCCCTTTTACTCATTCCGTTGTCCTTGGCCAGTGCTGTACAGCCCATCTTCATTGGTCAGGCGATCGGCCTTTTGCGAGATGAACCGACCACGTTCAGTATTTTGCGGTCTGTAGGACTGTCCACGGGCCTAGCGATCCTGAGCGGATTGTTGTTGATTACAGTATTGTTGCGTTTTGGGCTGCAAGCCGTGCAGGGATTCTTAGTCACCAAAGTGGGACAGCAAATCACGATCGACATTCGTAACGATCTGTTTCGCCATGTGTTGTCCTTGGCGGCGCAGTTTTTTGATCGTACCCCCGTCGGACGGCTGATCACCCGTCTCACCAGTGATGTAGAAGCCTTGGGCGACGTGTTTGCCACCGGCGCTGTGGGTATTTTTAGCGACCTGTTCTCCATTGCAACCATTGTCGTGATTATGTTCGCCATCCAATGGGATCTGGCGCTGCTCCTGGTGTTTTTGCTCATCCCCACTAGCATTTTGATTTGGTATTTTCAGTACGAATACCGCAAGGCCAATTACAAAGCCCGCGATGAGCTATCGGCTCTCAACTCTACCTTGCAAGAAAATCTATCCGGCATCGGCGTCGTGCAACTGTTCCGGCGCGAACAGTTTAATAGCCAAATGTTTCGCGAGACGAACCAACGGTATGTCCAGGAGGTGGATCGCACCATCTTTTTCGATGCGGCTGTCTCGGCCACCCTGGAGTGGATTGGATTTATGGCGATCGCCGGGGTACTGTGGCTGGGCGGCACGCGGATTTTGCATCAAACCCTCACCTTCAGTACCTTATCCACCTTTATTCTGTTTGCCCAACGCCTGTTTAATCCCTTGCAACAACTGGCCGAGAAATTCACCTCCATTCAGTCCGGCTTTACCGCCGTAGAGCGCATTTACGATTTACTAAGTCAACGGGTCGATATCCGCGACGCCGCTTCCCCCTTAGCCCTACCGCAATCCAATGCAGCCCAACCCCTAGGCGAAGTTGCCTTTCGCCAGGTTTGGTTTGCCTACAAAGCCGATGACTATGTGCTCAAAAACTTGACCTTTACGATTCGGCCTGGGGAGAAAGTGGCTATTGTCGGGCCGACCGGAGCCGGGAAAAGTTCCATTATTCGGTTGCTGTGTCGGTTGTACGACACCACCCAAGGATCCATTACCGTGGATGGCATGGATGTCCGAGAGGTTTCCCAAACGGAATTGCGCCGCTATGTGGGCGTCATTCTACAGGATGGCTTTTTGTTTGCGGGGGATGTCAAAAGCAACATTGCCTTAGGGGAAGACTACACCCTAGCTCAAGTCCAAGACGCTGCCGAACAGATGAATGTAGCCTCTTTTATTGAAGAACTGCCAGAGGGCTACAATACCTTACTGCGTGAGCGCGGCACCAACCTGTCCGCAGGACAAAAGCAGTTATTGGCCTTTGCCCGCGCAGCCATTCGCAATCCCCGGATTTTAGTGCTTGACGAAGCAACCGCTAACTTAGACGTGGGTACCGAAGCCCTGATTCAAGAGGCTTTAGAGCGATTGCTGGTCAACCGAACGGCCATCATCATTGCGCACCGTCTCTCCACCATTCGCAATGCAGATCGAATTTTAGTCTTGCGGCAAGGGGAGTTGGTTGAATTTGGTTCCCATGAAGAACTGCTCGATCGTGATGGGGTCTACGCTAACCTTTACCGTCTCCAAATGCTGGGGCAAGCGCTTTAAGGCGCGAGGACTGACCCGCCTCAGTCCAGAACCGATCTGCGATCGCCCCCAAGATTTCAGGGGGAGCGGTGGAAACCACCACACAGGGAAAAACACGACAGCCCCAAGTCGGGTGTTCAATTAAGCGACAGTCGCCGCTGGCAATGAGTCGATAGCCCAACACCGC
The DNA here is from genome assembly GCA_049694615.1 of Thermosynechococcaceae cyanobacterium. Lineage (GTDB taxonomy): Bacteria > Cyanobacteriota > Cyanobacteriia > Thermosynechococcales > Thermosynechococcaceae > JAAURS01. The sequence continues at coordinate 3,524 of JBAVRC010000905.1, forward strand.
TTGAACTACAGCCACATCGTCTAGGGTCATTAAGCCAGGGCGAGAGCGACCGGGCAGCCCGCTGCGCGGATCGAACCCCTCTGCCCAATAATCCGCTTGCTCCAAAGCCGCAATCAACTGACGAGACAAATAGAGGGCACGCCGCCGCAGACGTTGTTTTTGCTGTTCTGATTCTGGTGTGATATGGTTCAATGCAACCGAACAAGGTTGTAAAATCACGAGTACAGACGCCACTGGACCTGGCCAATCGGGCAACAGGTCCGCCCAATGCAGGTTAATGAACGCGCTCGGTTTGTGAATCGAATACTGTACACCGATCATGGCGTGACCCCTGCCAAGGGCCATTTTTGACGGATTTATCCCCAGCATACGCTGAATTAAGCCTATCTTCCACTTTTAAATTGGATTGTTCCTGTATCATCGGAGTCAGTCAAAATACTGGTGAGATAATCGGATCATTATGAAACACTTTTTTAATGCCCAATTTACCGTTGCAGCAGCCTCTCTGCTGTTGTTATCGTCCTGTAACAGTGCAACCGATAACATGGCCAAAGTTCAAACTGCTGTTGACAAGGCCCCAGGTGCGATCTCTGCTCTCACGGCATCCAAGGACGGTCTTGTTAATCTCAAAGATGGGGTTTCGCAAACCCTAACCGCTGTCAAAGCGGGGGATTTTAGTAAAGCGCAGCAGGAATTCGGCAAGGTCCAGGAAAACTGGAAGGGGATAGAAGCCAACTTTAAAACCATTTCGGCAGACGGGTCTCAAAAGGTTCAAGATGGCCTCCAAACTGTATCGACCGAATTGCAAGCCCAGTCTCCTGACAAGGAAAAGTTGACCGCTAGTCTGCAAGGATTAACAACCTCCCTGGGCGGATTGGCGGTGGGTGGCGGTGCAATGCCCGGTGCAGATGCCGCGTTTCAATCGAATTTGACGGCTATGCAAGAGGCCCTAACCAAAACCACCACGGCGGTGGAGTCTAGCGATTTTGCCGGGGCAAAAGATGCTTTTGGGACCGCGCGACAAACCTGGTTTAAGTTTGGCGGCAGTGTCAAACAACAATCGGCTGAGACCTATCAAAAACTGGATGATGGGGTTAAGGGCGTACACACGGCTGTGAATACGGCTGAACCGCAAAAAGAGGCCCTTTTGAGCGACTTAAAACTCTCAGTTCGCGTAAATTTTTTTTGAGTATTACGAATTATCTGCCAGGGAGTTGAAGAGGTTGTCTGGTAGTTGGAGGTATCGTAGCAGAGATAGCAACAAAGGGGATAGAGGAGTGACCTGCCA
>JBAVRC010000906.1:0-2498 GCA_049694615.1 Thermosynechococcaceae cyanobacterium
CAACGGGTCAGGTAACACCTGGGCCATGGATACAAAAGGGTTGAGACGTTTGATGTCCCAACCCTGTATGGATGGCAATCGGTTCAGAAACGAGCTTTGCTAAAAAACTTACCCGGCTCTTTCGGCAACTTTTGCAACTGACACGGGACTACCATTGCTATTTTTTGGCTGAATGAGGCCGTAGCCGCCATGATTGCGTTCATAAATGACATTGATTTGGCCTGTTTCGGAATTATGAAACACGTAGAAATCGTGATCAACCAAGTCAAGCTGCTCCAATGCGTCTTTGACGGTCATAGGCGGCATCGCAAAGTATTTAGACCGAATCACCTCTTCCGGTAGTTCGGGTTCGCGATTGGCCACTAAGCTGCCTAGGGTGTCCAACTCGGGGACTGACACTTCTTCCTTGGTCCGAATGGCAGTTTTATCCAGTCGTTTTTCTTTGTACTTTCGCAATTGACGGGCAATTTTGTCAGCTACGAGGTCGATGCTGGCATATAAACTTTCGGAACTTTCCTCGGCTCGAATGACAGACCCATTGACAAAAAGGGTGACTTCTGCGTTCTGGCTGGGGCTGATTCGGGGGTTTCGCGCAACCGAGAGATGCACGTCAATCTCGGTGGTCAAATTCTGGTAATGACTCGCGGACTTTTCTATCTTCTGGTGCACGTAGTCGCGAATGGCATCTGTAATCTCAATATTCTTCCCGTGAATCACGAGCTTCATAAGGGCTAGCCTCCCCTAAATCCGAATGTTAACTTCACCCTAACACTTTGTTTACCTCCACAGAGCTATCATTCGACGGTCGTTAAGATGGTTCTCATTCCTTGACAATTCGTAACTTCTTGTGGGTTAAGCCTCGTCGATCTAGGCTTGATTTTTGCGCTGTTGAGGATGATCGTTTATGGATTTGCCCAATTCGACCGACCCTCGCCGTTCCGGTTGGCTCTATCTATACGATCAGGTTCCCTATCAGCAAGCTTGGGACTGGCAACGCAGGCTGGTGAGCGATCGCCTCCAACACCCCGAATCCCCCGAAGTCCTAATGTTGCTGGAACACCCGCCGGTCTATACCCTTGGACAGGGCGCAACCTTAGATTATTTGCACTTTGACCCGGAGCAGCCTCCCGCTGAGGTGTACCGCACGGAGCGCGGTGGGGAGGTAACGTACCATTGTCCCGGCCAGATTGTGGGATATCCCATCTTGAATCTTCGTCATTTTCGCCCGGACTTGCATTGGTATCTGCGACAGTTAGAGGAGGTTGTCATCCAGACCTTGAAGTGTTACGGGTTGCAGGGCGATCGCGTACCAGGTCTGACTGGCGTGTGGGTGGAGGGCTACAAGGTTGCAGCCATTGGGATTAAAGTAACCCGTTGGATCACCCTGCATGGGTTTGCCTTAAATGTGTGCCCCGATCTGGCTGGGTTTCGCCATATCGTTCCCTGTGGGATTGGCGATCGCCCTGTGGGTCGTTTATCGGATTGGATTCCCGATATTGATCGGTTGGCGGTGCGACGGCAGTTAGCAGAAACCTTTGCAGCGGTCTTTCAGGTGAATTGGGTTTGGGAATCCCAGGATCAACCGCCTAGCGGATCAACTGACAGGATGAAAGTAAAAGGCTAAGCCCAAGACGACATAAGCGGCTAATAACAACATGCCTTCCAGCCAGTTAGATTGGCCGTCGGAACTAATGGAATTGGCAATTAAAACAGAGACCGCAACCGCAACCAGTTCAAAGGGATTGAAATCCAGGTTCATGGGTTGTCCCATAAACCAGCCCGCCAGCACCAAAACCGGGGCAACAAAGAGGGCAATTTGCAAGCTGGACCCTACGGCCACCGAAACCGATAAGTCCATTTTATTTTTCATAGCAACGGTGACGGCAGTGGCATGTTCGGCAGCGTTGCCAATAATAGGAAGCAAGATAACCCCTGTAAAAAGGGGGGTTAACCCTAGTTTTTCCGTCGCCACTTCTAAGCTACCGACCAGTAATTCTGACTCAATGGCAACTGCGATCGTTGCGGTCAGCAAGACCCCCACCCAAAGCTTTAAGTTGGGGCGATGGTGATGGCCAGAATGCGGATGGGCCGGATCTACTTCGCTTTCGGCAATGCCCACGTCGTAAAGGTAACTATGGGTCTTCATGGAGAAAAGGAGCGTTAGGCTATACACCGTAATCAAAACCACAGCCACCAAAGAGGATAAGCGTTGCAGTGGCGCAGCTTGGATGTTGGGTGAGGTGAAGTGCATGGCGGTGGGCAACAAAATGGCAATAACCGCCAGGTTCATGAGGGAGGCATTGACACGGGCCACAACAGGCGGAAAGGTTTGCTCCTTAAACCGCAACCCGCCTAGCAACATTGATAGACCCATGACCAGCAACAAATTGCCAATGATGGATCCGGTGATGCTGGCTTTGACCACTTCAATTAAGCCAGCTTTTAGGGCAATGAGGGCGATGATCAGTTCGGTGGCGTTGCCAAAGGTGGCGTTGAGT
>JBAVRC010000907.1:0-3739 GCA_049694615.1 Thermosynechococcaceae cyanobacterium
CTCTAACTTCAGGTGATAAAAAATAGTACTTCAGTATTTACCTTCACTCCCTTTTCTGTCAAGCCATTAAGCTTTCAACTCCACATCTACCAAGACTTGTAGATTTTCATTGAACTGCACCAGTGCCGCTTGAACTCAGGCGATCGATTCAGACGATATCCGAAGAAGAAACCTTGATATCCTGCCCAAAACAATCCAACCCCGCCCGCGAATCCAACAGTCCTTTCATTGCCAAGACAAACCCTGGCAAGCATCAAGTCGGGGGTAAAGGGCAAAAAATGGTCCGGATCAACCTTGAGGGATGCTTCAAGCGATCGCAATGCTTTCGAGATACCTGAATCAATCACGAATAAACTGCTGCGATCGGATCAAGCTGAAATTCACCCTCAATCGCCCGTCGGTTCATTTCTTCTGGATCGTCTTCGTCTAAAATGCGTAAGCATTCTGGCGTAATACTGACCAGTACCTCAGTGTTAGGACGATATTGTTGGACGGCCTCTGGATGCAGATTCTGAAGGCGCACCACAATTTGAATGCGATCGCTTAATCGGATCACATAGCGTGTATCGGTTCCCACATAGATCACCTCCTCAATCCGTCCAACCCATTGATTGATCCGCTGCGGGCTAGAGCCTTCTGGGTCAAACGGTTGTAAGGTTAATTTTTCAGGCCGTAAAACGAGAGTAACCCTGGACTGAGTGAGTTCCGTTTCAGGCGATAGGGCAACCTGCACCGATAACGCCTCATCCACCAGAACCACCACGCGCTCTCGGTCTTTGCGAATGACTTTGCCCGTCAGGAAATTAGACTCCCCAATGAAGTCGGCCACAAAACGCGTCGTCGGATGTTCATAAATGTCCAGTGGGCTTCCGATTTGTTGGATACACCCTTTATGCATCACGGCAATGCGATCGGACATCGTCAGCGCTTCTTCCTGATCATGGGTCACATAGATAAAGGTAATCCCCAACTGTTGCTGCATCCGCTTTAGCTCAAACTGCATTTCTTTGCGCAGCTTTAAATCCAACGCACCCAAAGGTTCATCAAATAATAAGACTTGCGGTTGCTTCACTAACGCACGGGCTAATGCAACGCGCTGCTGCTGTCCCCCAGACAGTTGACGCGGGTAGCGAGATTCCATGCCTTCTAAACGCACTTGGGCAAGGCTGAGCCCGACTCGTTGGCGAATTTCAGCCCGTGGCACCTGATCCATTTCCAAACCAAAGGCAATATTTTGAGCCACGGTGAGGTGAGGGAACAGGGCATAGTGTTGAAAGACCGTGTTCACTGGGCGTTGGAAGGGGGGACGGTCTCCCATGGACACCCCCTGAATATAAATATCGCCGCTTGTCGGGGTTTCAAAGCCAGCAATAATGCGCAGGGTTGTTGTTTTGCCACAGCCGGAAGGCCCGAGTAAGGAAAAGAACTCTCCTGCTTTAATGCGCAAGTTAATGCGATTCAAAGCACGCTGATTCGCGCCTTTATAGTTTTTACAGAGATTGATCAGTTCTACGGCGCAGTGTTCCATTCCCCTAACCTCTATTGTGCAATGGTTCAATGACATCCCATCCCGTGAAGCATGAACAAGGCGCGATCGCAGTTCTCTGGTGAAGGGCGATCGCTCCTTATGGTTTGCAGTGGCCTTAACTCACACCAACCTTGACCTCAGTCCAAGCGGCATCGTAGAGTTTAATATTTTCACCCACATCTTTCAGAACCTTTAGTTTCTTAAACACCTCAGGAGACGGATAAATACTAGGATTCTTGAGATCAGCTTCCGCAATTAATTTCTGATCCACCGCCGTCTTATTGGGAGATCCGTAATGAATAAAATTAGAAATTTGTGCCCCTACTTTGGGTTCCAGAATAAAGTTAATAAACTCATTGGCAAGATCCTGATGAGGCGCACCCTTTGGAATGGCCATATTGTCCACCCAGACAATCGTACCCTCTTTAGGAATGGCATAATTAAGCGCTTTGTTTTCTTCCATTACCTGGAAGATATCGCCGCTATATTCAAAGGTTAAATCGACTTCCCCCTGATTTAATAGATTTTGACCTGTATCTGGCGCAAAAGCGGAAATCATCCCTTTCTTGGCAATGAGTGTGTTCTTAGCTTTCAAAATTTCATCTGGATTCGTTGTATTGGGGTCAAATCCCAGATAGATCAAGACAGCACCCAAGGTATAACGAACATCATCCAACCAGGCAACCCGTCCCTGATACTGGCTATCAAACATGGCACCCCAACTATCAGGAGTTTTCTTGGTTTTTTCACTGTTGTAGCCAATCCCTAACGTTCCCCACTGGTAGGCTGCGCTATGCTGGTTGCCGGCATCATAGGCAGGATTGGCAAATTTTGGATCTAAATTTTTAAGATTTGGGATTTTGGCAAGGTTTAAGGTTTCCAGCATCCCCTCATCTTTCATCCGCTTGACCATATAATCTGCGGGAAAGATGACATCATATCCAGGATTTCCTGGCTTTAGTTTGGCGTAAAGGGCATCATTACTTTCAAAAGTATCGTATTTAATTTTGACATTAAATTGTTTTTGAAAGGCTTCGAGAGATTCTGGCGCAATGTAGGTCGACCAATTATAGATATTCAATGTTTGGGCAGCGGCGTCAGAGCTTGCCGTGCCAGAACTGGTGGTGGTTGAGGGGGCGTTATTACAGCTAACAATAAAGAGTGCAGTAAAGATAAACAGCGCCAAGCAACTCAGAAAACGATGGAAATGACGCATACAACTTTCCTCCAGACGAACCTAAGATGGGGCTGAACTGCGATTCTCTTCAAGACGGCGGAGCCTATCGCTGGTTAAGGACGCAATGACTAAGACAATAGACACCAACAGCATGAGGGTGGAAATGGCATTAATCGCAGGCGTAACCGAGAATTTGATCATGCCGTATACAAATAAGGGGAGGGTTGTCGCCCCCACCCCTGAGATAAAGAAGGTCACCACAAAGTCATCTAGCGAAAGGGTAAACGCCAGGAGTGCGCCACTGAGGATTGCGGGCCAGATCAGGGGTAGCGTGATGCGCCGCAAAATGCGCCACTCGCTTGCGCCTAAATCCATGGCCGCTTCAGCCAAGCTGGGGTCAAGATCGGCTAACCGCGCACGTACCACCACCGTCACGAAGGAAAGGGTAAAGGCGACATGGCCAATCATAACGGTCGGAACACCCAAGGCAAGGCGAATTCCCGTCAGGGTTTCCAGCAAGCGAAAGACCAGGGTGAACAGCACCAGGAGAGAAATCCCCATGGTAATTTCGGGAATGATGATGGGCAGATAAATCAATGCCTCAATCGCGAGCTTGCCTCGGAAACGGTACTGCTCCATGGCGATCGCCAAGCTGGTGCCCAATACCGTTGCGATCGCCGTAGAGACCGTAGCCACCCATAGACTCATTTGTAAAGCAGCAAGAACCCCATCACTATTCAGACTGGTGGTATTGGTTTGGATTAATCCCAAACTGCTTGTGCCTTGAAATAGGCTCTGGTACCACTTCAGCGTAAAGCCATGCCAGACCGCATTAAACCGGGAATCATTGAAGGAGTAGATGACGAGAATGAGAATGGGGAGATAGAGAAAGGCATAGGCAAGTGCGGCATAGACGCCCAACACCTGGCGACTCATTTGGCGAATGCCCTGCTGAAGCATTCCTTGTCGCGGAGATAGGGGGCGATGGGGAATCGTAACCATCAGGCTTTGACCTCCATTGAACACTTTCGGGT
>JBAVRC010000908.1:0-4518 GCA_049694615.1 Thermosynechococcaceae cyanobacterium
ACATCATCGAGGAAAAGAGTCCAGCGGGAGGGGTGCTACCATTCAAGCCCTTAAAATTCACCAGAGTGGAAAGGGTTCCAACGTCTTGGGGCAATGGACCTTGTGGAAACCGACCTCCTGGCACCCAGATGTAGCGGATGAGCCCATGGAAGCTCGAGTGGAACAGATGCAGCGTTATCGGCATTGGCCACAAAGAGACCAGCAGTTACAGGAAACAAGGCAATAGTCCTAAGCATTAACCAAGTTTTCATTGCTAAACCCCATGCAAAGTTCCAAACTCAACGTTAAGAGTAATATTAATTGACCGCCGAATGTAACTAGAGAATGTTTGAAAAATCTTCAAATTCTTTGCGCTAGGTACTCTGTTACAGTTTCAAAAAAATCTCTGATCTTGATGTCTCCTACATTTGTGAGACTTAAGGGGTTGAAATTAAAGGGCGTAGATCAGTCAATGAAAAAAATTATTCCTGAAAAATGCGTTAAATATCTTAATATCTCATTCTTGATAGAATTTATTCATCTTGATGTGCTCGATTTCGGACTGCATCCCTTGATAAGGACAATAGGGTAATTTGCCGCTCAAAGGAGCTGGAGCGATCGCCGGAAAGTTGGCTTCAGATGTAAACAAACTATGATCTTTGGATGGCTCAACAGTAAAATTACCATGAGAAACTGGTGGCTTAGCGGAAAATTGAGAATCAGGTTCTTGCCCCGGATTGGAGGGTCAAATCGAGCAAAAAGGGGTGAGATTATGATCTGAGCATCCCATTTGGGAAAGAAGAGGATCTTTCGATTATAATGTCAGAAGTCCTATGGGAGACGGATCTGCTATCCGAGTTGGATGACTGTTTGGTCGAATATGAATTTTCTGTCCTTTGTGGGTGAATGAATGGCTGAGTTGATTTGAATGCGGTTCATTCAAAAAGATGCAGAGGGGATTTAACCATGCGACGCGGCGATATTGTCCAATTAAAACAAGCTATCCAAATCCATGCGGGTAAATTTGAGGAATTTACGCATGGAATTGTAGCGGCTCGAATCAAAACGAAGGCCGATCAGGGTCAAGAAGTACCTCCGCTTATAAAAGCGACCGTTAAAGAACTCATTGTGTATCTTTATAATCCAGATACCCAAAAAATCTGTCTGGATGAAGAAGGTGTTCCAATCTTATTCGATGTGCAATTGGGTGAAGTCAATCTGTTTAAACAGGTCAAGAAACGAGAGAATGAAATTCAGGATGGAGATGATTCCTAGAACAACTGAGTTGATCGGCAAATTTTGGTTCAAGCTTCAGGAGAAATAATTACTGTTAATCCTAGAGGAACTTTCTCAATGGCTTTGGGTTTTTCTTTTTCTGCAGCCTCATAAGAGGGAAAAACTTTGGCTGTTTTTTTTAATTTCCCCCAATCTAGACCTTCCCAATAAAGGGTTTGCGAGTCGGACACGGCAAGAAGATAGAATTTGGATCCCGTATATTTCGCAGTGTGGGGTGGCTTATCAAGAACCTGTGTCATAAGACACCTCCAAAGATTTTGTTTTGCGATGATTCTTGGAATTAGTTGCTCGGACTGATGCAATTGTAACCAATTTTTCAAATCGGCGGGTTCCGAGAAATCCAGCAAGGCTTCGTCGAAAGACTCAAGCTGTGGGAGGGATAGGGCTTGGATTTGCGATCGCGCTAAAGTCGCCCCATCTTTTGGCGTTGCCATTGGGTTTTGCTAGAGTTGAATGTATAGATACAGGCTCTTGACCCAATGAACTTTGAAGAAGGGCTTGAAATTGTCGATGAAGCCGTACTCCTTAAGGTTGGCAGACGGCTCAGCGAGGTGGAAATCTCCGTCCTTAAGGGATCCTGGCAAAAACAAACCTACGATGCCATTGCCCACGACACCCACTACGCGGTCAACTATTTAAAAATCCATGTAGGTCCGACGCTCTGGAAACTATTAAGCGTTACGTTTGGCGAACCTGTCACCAAAAACAATGTGTGCTCGGTTGTGGAAAGACAGGGGAGATGGTTGGCCCATAGCGCAGATGACGGCGGATCTCGGCCAACAACGGCGATCATTGCTGAGGAAACAATCTCAGACACCTTGGGGACATCCGCTGCAACTTGCGACACAGATTGGGGGGAAGCCGTCGATGTTTCTGGGTTTTACGGGCGAACGACGGAACTAGCCACCCTCAAGCAATGGGTTGTGGTTGATCGATGTCGCTTAGTTGCCCTTTTGGGCATGGGTGGTATTGGCAAAACGGCTTTGTCGGCCAAGTTGGCCCATGCGCTTGTGAATGGGTCCGAAGCTGAGTTTCAATCAACGATTTGGCGATCGCTACGGAATGCGCCACCCCTCGAAACCCTGTTAGGCGAATTGGTGGCCTTTCTCTCCCGTCAGCAAGAAACCCAAGGTAGTTTTTCTCAGCTCATTCACTACTTGCGAGCTACTCGCTGTCTAGTGATTTTAGATAACTTTGAAACCGTTTTGCAGAGCGGCGATTTTGCCGGACAATATCGTCCCGGCTATGAAGACTACAGAGAGCTGTTGCAGTTGGTCGGGGAGTCCGATCATTGCAGTTGTGCAATACTCACCAGCCGAGAGAAGCCCGCTGAGGTTGCCACGATAGAAGGGATCGATCTTCGGGTGCGATCGCTGACGTTGGTCGGATGCCGAGAAGCCGCGCAAACGCTGATCCAAGCCAAAAGAGCCACTGGGTCAGACGTGCAGAAGCAACAACTGTGCGATCGCTATGGCAATAATCCTTTGGCGTTGAAAATAGTAGCCAGCTCCATTCAGGACTTATTCGACGGCGACATTGCCCAATTTCTCCAAGAAGATGTTTTTATTTTTAATGGTGTCCGCCGCCTTTTGGATCGGCAGTTTGAACGCTTGTCCGACGCAGAGTGTTCGATTATGTATTGGTTAGCCATTAACCGTCAATGGACAGCAGTTTCGCAATTGCAAGCAGATATCGTACCGGGAATCGCTAAGGTTCAATTGCTAGAGGCCCTGGAGTCTTTGAGTTGGCGCAGCCTCATCGAGAGTCGATCCGGTTCCTATACCCAGCAACCCGTTGTGATGGAATATGTGACCGAACGCTTATTTGAACAGGTTGTCACAGAACTGGAGACCGAAAATCTAGATTTCTTCGTTCGTTTTTCTTTAATCAAAACAACGGTGGAAGATTATGTCCGCGAGAGCCAGGTTCGACTCATCTTGGGGGCGATCGCCGAACAATTTTGTCGAACCTTTGGGATGATTTCCTTTGAGACAACGCAACCGAATCCCAATCTTGCACAGCCCATCTTAGGTATTCTCAATCGGTTGCACGGTTCTCCGTATCGGCTTTCCGGCTACGGCGGCGGCAATCTGATTAACCTGTGCTGCTATTTGCACCTCGATCTGACCGATTACGACTTTTCTGGACTCTGTATCCGGCACGCCTATTTGCAAAATATCCCATTGCCTCGGGTTAATTTCGCACAAGCCAACTTGCGACAATCTGTTTTTACCCAAACGTTTAGCGCCGTTACCCAGGTTACCTTCAGTCCCAACGGCCACCTGCTGGCAGCGGCGGCAGTAGATGGGCAGATTCGCCTTTGGCAAGACATCGATTATCATCCGATCTCTATCCTGATCGGACATCATAACTGGGTTTGGTCGATTGCATTTAGTGCCGACAGTCAGTTGTTGGCTAGCGGCAGCGGCGACGAAACCATTAAGTTGTGGGAGGCGAGCACTGGAAACCTATTAAGGACGTTGACGGGACATGGGGGGCAAGTGCTTTCTGTGGCGTTTAGCCCAGACAACCTCCTTCTGGCCAGTAGCAGCGCCGATCAAACCGTCAAGATTTGGCATGTTCCCACCGGGAACCTGCTTAAAACCTTACAGGGACATTGCGGCTGGGTCCGTTCGGTTGTGTTTGGTCCATTTTCAACGGAACAGGGGTGGTTACTGGCCAGCGGCGGCGACGACCAAACCATCAACCTGTGGGGTGTCGATCTGGGTCTGCTCGATCCTGATCGCCCTCCCGCCTTGATGACACAATGCCTTGCCACATTAGTCGGACACGACGGTCCCGTGTTGTCCGTTGCATTGAGCACAGCTCCATCCGCTACGTTTCGGGAGAATGGTGTTCCGGTTGCCACTGGAACCATCCTGGCCAGTAGCAGTGCCGATACGACGGTGAAATTGTGGGCGATTTCCCCTACCGCCGTAAGAAACGAAACCCCTGGGCGATCGCCTGCCCGACCTAACGCAACACGGGCAAGGGAGCATTGGCCGGGGATTGTCTACCACGGTCAGTTACTGAAAACCCTGCAAGGGCATCGCAATTGGATTCGGTCGATTTGCTTTAGTCCCGATGGCACCCTGCTAGCCAGCGCCAGCGATGATCAGACAGTGAAAATCTGGGATACTTCCGCGCTGGAAATAGGCCGACTGGGAACGTTGTTAAGAACATTGCAGGGGCATACAAACTGGGTTTGGTCAGTGGCTTTGAGTCAGGAAGAGATCGCTCCAA
>JBAVRC010000909.1:0-1619 GCA_049694615.1 Thermosynechococcaceae cyanobacterium
GGCCAGCGACCCGAACATCCGACTCTTTGCCCAAATCAGCGCGGCCCAGAACTTTTCCATGCACCATCTGCGCGATGCCCTCTTCGTCCGGCTTAAGCACGAGGGTAATCAAGTCTTCATTGAACGCGCTCCGGGATCTGTGACCATGAAACTCTTGCTCCAAGAATCCCGTGAGGCGATCAAAGTGGCCGATGCCCATGCCATCCTCAATGCGGGTGACCTGTCCAGCACCCAAGTCTCCGCTTTGGAGCAAAAGGAAACCACATCTCCCGAAGAACAACGGGCGATCACCAAGTATTACCTCAAAGAGTTTTACGGTCTGGAAACCCTAACCCTTCAGGATATTCTTCTGGACCGGGAGGGCCGCACCAGGGGAGAGCTGCTGAATCTTGAAGCCCAGCTTTACGAAGGATTGGCGTTGGATCGCACGACCAATGCATTGGAACGGCAAGCCTCGTGGCGGCAAGGGCTGTGTCCTTGGGATATCTCTGGGACTGAATTGAGACGGGAAATCCGCGATCGCCTTGGCTTAACTGAGTTTATCCGACAGGCGGCAGCGGGGAGGGAATGGACCAAGGTGGAGCTGGGGGCGATCGCCGATGTGATTCGACGTTTTGCGCCAACCGTTAAGACTCACCTGAATTTCACCATCAATGAGGAGATGAGCGATGTGCAAGTAGTGCATCAACTGCTGTCTCAGATGGGAATCAAGATTGAGTTTCGTTGGACGGTCAACCATCCAGACCACCTGGGTACCAAGATTCGGGTCTATTCCCTCAACCAAGGCCATTGGCAAACGCTTAAGGCCATTCTGGACCGCAGGGCGATTCGACGGGCCTCACATGACCCGGAATCGGCGGGATCACCCACTGGGCTTATCGTTGAACCCCAGAAGGGTGATCTAGAGACCCTATCAACATCAATTGATGAAACAACACCAGAAATAACCACCAATGAACCCCATTTACCCCCTCAAACGCTGAGTGAGGGATATGGACCGTTGTTCAACCCGCCCGATCTGCTTGCCAGTTGACCTGATTTTAAAAGTTCAACGGCTGTTTTAGTCTCACGTCTGGTCCTGATGCCAGAAGCTCAATCGCATCTCAAGGTTGAGCGGGATTGGTTTACCCAAAATCAAGACAAATCCGCTCGCCACGGGGCATCTCCAGGGGGCTGTTGCGATCCAAATTCTGCACTCTGTCAACCATCAACATCCCCCTGGAGAATGCAAGATTGTAGCGCACTCAGGCTAGTCAAGGGTGCGCTGCGCCGTTCCGCTGCGCTCCACGCCCTTGACTTGAAAGGTCCGTTTTCCACTCGAAGAACGTTGTTACAGTCGTGGGGATCGAAAAAGGGTGCGATCGCCTTAAAAGTTAGGACAACATGCTATAACTATCGCAAACGGAGGGTTTTGGAGGTTTGAATGTCCCCAAGTATCAATGCCTTTCCTGAAATTGCGAATCCGACTGAATGGCTTGATTTTGACTCTAGTGATGAAGAAGAGCCGGAAGAGGGGCAAAATGCGTTGTTCAAGCCCCAACAGCGAAGTACTCCCGCAGACTCTGTTCGTGCCTATCTGAAAGAGATTGGTCGTATGCCGATGTTGAGCCGGGAAGAAG
>JBAVRC010000910.1:0-1825 GCA_049694615.1 Thermosynechococcaceae cyanobacterium
CCGTATCAAACATCGCTTGATACAAATCCGGGTCATGGCTCCCACTCCGAAGCAAGGCAGGTGTCTTTCCTAGCACTTCCTGCTTGGTATAGCCGGTAATGGCCTCAAAGGCCGGATTGACATATAAATATCTCGATTCAGTATCTGTAATCTCGATCGCATCGGTCACATTTTCCAGCGCAGTTGCCAGTAAAGCATTGTCTTCCTTCGCACCCTTAAGGGCAGAAATATATTGATATAAATCTTCGGCCATGGCATTGAAGGCTTGTGCCAATATGCCCAGTTCGTCTTTTGAGTGCAGTTTGATTTGAACGCCTAAATCACCTTTACCAATTGCGATCGCTGCATTTTTTAACTTTTCGATCGGTCTCGATATAGAAATCGCAACAAAAACACCAATAGCTATTGCCAGCAAAATATTAAAAATACTGACATAAAAAATTGCTTCTGTCGCGATTTTAAGATTTGAGCTTAGATTCTCTTTTCGTACTAATAGCTCGTTGCGTTCGTGTTCGATTACGCCTTGAATCGTTTCTTTAAATTCTTCTCTAGCATAATCCAGTTCTCCTTGTTTTTGGAAAACTTGAAGTTTGGAATGATCTGTTTTCAAAAAACTGACTAAATCATCAGATATTTTTAGAATTTTTTGGCTGGAAGACTTGATTTCATATAAATGATCTTTCTCATCAGGAAAATATGAATTTATAATGGATTCATATTTATCTAAAGACTTTTTGTATGCTTTTTTATCTAGTTTTATTTCGTCAAATTCTTCTTGTATTTTTGTTTCTAAAAGTTTTGATATAATTTTATTTTCCGGTTTAGAATTTCTTGCAAACTCATCCCTGCCATTATATAAAAGAATAAATTCAATAGTGCAATATGCAAGATCGCTAATCGATCTCTCCAAATTATCTAATTCATTTTTGACGGGAATTGTTTGCTCAGCAATGCGATTAAAACCCGCATCAATTTTGCTCATGTTTTGAATGCCAAGCGAACCAGCTATAGCCCCCAAGAGGGAAATAGCTAGATAACTAAAAATTAGTTTTTGCTTGATTTTCATCTAACCTGTCAACCAACTTAAAGTTAGACTTTACAATGAGGAAAACCAATACTTTAAGAATACCCCAATCCTATGGATAAAGCAAATTTTGGATCTGCTTGTTATGACGGGTTTAATGACAATAGATTGTGATGTCTTCACCACAGCGATCTGCAAGAAATATTAGCGCTCGAAAACGAAGCTCTATAAGCTGCTCATAGATTGGATTGAATTTGCAAAGTGCTGGAATGTGAAAAAGCTTATGCCCAAACAGCATAAAATCTCTTTCAAAGGGACAGTGGGCAGGAATCATTGCACAGAGTAATTTGGCAAACTTAGCGTTTTCGACATCAATTTTGGCAAAGATCCGATCAACTCGTTTTTGAAGATAACGTCCTAGCATAATCTTAACCTACATTCGCGACACATTATTTTGCTATCAGGTGGAAGAAAAACTAAGGTTCTATGCATCAACTCAGTTTGCGTCTTTGCGTTGCTGGATAGCTAAGTCATGGCCTGAACTTTTCTCCTAGCTTCAAGATAGAGAATCGGTGTGAATGATTTGTGAAGTCCTCAAGCCTTAGTTTGTGCCAGTTTACGGATCATCTGAAGTCGCTCTAATCGGTTCAGGATACGAGCAACAAGTTCTGGCCCCATGATTGGTTTATTGACAAAGTCGTCTGCACCTGCTGTAAAGACCCGGCAAACTGTCTCTGCATCCGTATGGGCGGACAAAAATAGGATGGGAAGATCGCTCCAATGCGGATCGTTCCGCACCAC
>JBAVRC010000911.1:0-2366 GCA_049694615.1 Thermosynechococcaceae cyanobacterium
TCTCTGGACGGCACAGGAAGCCTTTTTAAGTTCTTCCGTACGGCTGTTGATGCCAGTGCGGCAAATCAACGACTACCTGCTACCGAGCTGCCCGGGTCCGATCACTCGCCTGTTGTGGCAAGAACTATTAACTTTAATGGAGGCCCATTGCGCCACAACGCCCTAGCACACCTGGGAAACGTTAGAGTGAATGAACTGGGCATTAATTCCTGGACGAGAGGACAGAACGCCAGCCGCCCGACAGCGACTAACGGCATGATCTTTGGTGGGGGCATTGCAGGCGATGGTTGACCTGGAGTGTATTCCCTTCGGCGCTGGCCACGGCGATGAAGGGGTGTGTCTCTTACTCAAACTCGGTCCCTATCGGGTGCTGTGCGACTGTGGTTTGACCGATCTGCGATCGCTCTTGTCCCAAGATGGCCTCGCAGCGGAACGTCCCACGTTTGCCCATCCCGACTGGCCCGCTGATTTGGCGCTCTGCTCCCATGCCCATAGCGACCATGGGCGTGGACTGTTAGGCTTACACCGCGCCTATCCCGACCTGCCCATCTATGCCAGTGCTGTTACGGCTCAACTGCTGCCCCTCAACTGGCCCGCCGAATCTGATCGCACCGCCCTCAACTTTTGTCGCACCTTACCCTGGCGCACCCCCCTCGAACTCCTGCCCGGTTTAGTCGTACAGTTCTACCCAGCCGGACATTTGCCTGGGGCAGCAGCCTGCTTATTGACCTTTACGCCAACGGCTCAGACCGGGAGAGCTGAACCCCGCAGTTACACCATTTTCTATACAGGCGATTTCCTGCTCTCGAACTCACGGTTGGTCGATGGGTTACCCCTCGCGGACCTGCGGGGTCTCAACCCCGATATTCTCATCCTAGAGGGCAGTTTTGGTACGGCCCGTCATCCCCATCGACGGCAACAGGAAACCCAATTGACGGAACGGATTCTCACTGCTATCCAGCAGGGGTGGTCTGTGCTGTTGCCTGTACCGGATCTGGGGTTGGGGCAGGAACTGTTGATGCTGATGCGCAGCCATCATACGTTTACTGGTAAAGACTTAGATATATGGGTGGCCGATGCCATTGCCCAGACCTGCGATGTCTATCTCACCTTTGTCCCCGACTTGCCGCCCACGGTCCAAAACTTTGCCCAACATCAACCGCTGTTTTGGGATGAGCGCATTCGCCCACGGGTCCGTCGTTTACCTACAACGAGAAAAGCCCCCCTAGAAGCGCGCCCCTGCATCGTATTGATGAGCGAAACTGCCGATATTCAGGCTTTCTGCGATCGCAATCCCCGCCCCTGGCTCGTCTTAGTCCCAGAACATCGCCCCCGTGAACAAGCTGGAGGGGACGGGAGAGATTTCTCTATGCCAGTAGGGTCTGCGATCGCCCCTCGCACGGTGTTGTCTAAGCCTAGGAAAAATGCCAAATCGCCCGGAAATCTCGTCTTAGATACCTTTTTGCTCGCCGAGCATTGCGATGGACCGAGTACCATGCAACTCATTCATAATCTGCGCCCCCAACACGTTGTATTAATGCATGGTTGTTCCGCCTATTTAGCAGACCTGATCAGTCTTGAAGAATTAGCCAGCCGCTATCACTTGCATTCCCCCGGCATTGGTACCCGCCTCGAGCTGCCTGTGGGCGAAGCGTTTATGCAACCCATGCCGCCCCCTGCGACCGAATCCGCATGGGCCGGAGAACTGCATGATCTCAAGACCGAAATCCTCATCAAGTTACCCCCACAACTTCGGGAAGACCCACGCTGGCGCGGTTTCGCAGACACGGGCCTTATCGAAGTCAGTTGGCAGGGCGAAATGCTGATGTTAAGGAGCCTTTCCCAGCGCGAGCTTTGGGCGGCACAACACCAATCCGCTGATGTTGCGTTTCGGGGCTGTGCCAATTGCCAATCTTACCGGGGACAACGATGTTGGAACCAAACCTCTCCTCTTTACGGCTTACGGGTGGCTCCGGAAGGCTACTGTCCTGCGTTTGCTTTGGCGGACGTGCTGTCGGAACCGCCTTTATCCAATGGCCCGAACTGGTTAGACGATGCCGCTGCCGAGTAGGGGCGAAGCATTCAAATTCAGGAAACTGGTATCTGATTCAAGCTTGGTGAGATCAAGCTAACGCAGTAGCTGTTCTACGGCTTCCCGAAAGGCAATCACGGTATCGTTAATGTTGGCGCGGGTTCTCAGTACATCATCCGTATTGAATGATGAAGCATAGCGTGTTGCAAGATCATCCATGTCATGGCTGAACGTCTCGGCACGGGCGATTTGATCTAGGGAAAGTTGATTGCCATATTCATGTAACAGATGAACGAGATCGTAAATGTCGCGAGCTTCAGTGCGATTCTCTGCT
>JBAVRC010000912.1:0-3354 GCA_049694615.1 Thermosynechococcaceae cyanobacterium
TTCCTGTTCAAACTCGTTCTGACGATCTATCCAGTCGCCAACGATTAACCCTTTCATCGTTAAGCGTTTAGTTGTTATGTTGAATAGATTGGTAGGGCCAGGTTGTGGTATTTTTGCGTTGTAACCAGAGATGCCGCCACAGGCAATAATCCGTCCATGCACACGCAATGCTGAGAGTGCGGCTTCGAGCATTTCACCGCCAACATTATCGAAATAGACATCAATCCCGTTCGGTGCTGCTAGATCCAATTGTTCACTGACGGAGATGGCAGGACTTGATCTATAATTAAAGGCAATATCAAAGCCACATTCTTTCTGTAAAAAATAAACTTTTTCTAGAGAACCCGCCGAACCAATGACCTCACAACCCCGTAATTTTGCCAGTTGTCCAGCCACACTTCCCACTGCGCCAGCAGCTCCCGAAATAAAAATAATGTCCCCCGCTTTGACCTCTACCAAGTTCAATCCCGCCCAAGCGGTCATCCCTGTCATACCGAGGACACCGAGGTAGATTGACAGGGGTTTAAGGTCTTGGCTGACTGGGTGTAACTCTTGCGGTGTAGCGATAAAGTATTCCCGCCAACCATAGCTAGAAGTGACAGCATCACCTGGCTCAAATTCCTTGGCGTGGGACTCAACGACCTCGCCAACCGCACCGCCGCTCATTGGTTTACCCAACTCGAACGGTGGCACATAGGATTTTCCGCCGTTCATGCGACCGCGCATGTAGGGATCGACTGACATATAAAGATTCCGAACAAGTACCTGCCCATCTTGAAGTGGCTCCAATTCGGTTTGTGCGAGGGTAAAGTTAGCTGGGGTTGGCATCCCCGTGGGGTAGGAAATGAGTCGAATCTCGCGACTGATAATGTGAGACATATAAGCAACCTAGTTTCAGGGTTAATTGATGGTTTACAAAGCCTGTTGTAACGAAGCCATATCTATAACGAAGCGATATTTTACGTCGCTTTTAACTAGGCGATCATAGGCTTCATTGATGTTCTGTATGGGGATGAGTTCGATATCGGCAGTGATATTGTGCTTGCCGCAGAAATCCAGCATCTCCTGCGTTTCTTTGATGCCGCCAATCAGGGAGCCGCTAAGACTGCGCCGACCATAAATCAAACTGCCCACCTGGAGGGAAAGCGGTTCGGCGGGTACGCCAACTTGTGTCAGATTGCCATCGCGTTTCAATAATAGGAGGTAGGCGTTGATATCGTGTTGTGCGGACACGGTGTCGAGAATGAAATTGAAACTTTTCAGATGTTTCTTCATCTCATCCAAGTTTTTAGAGTTGACCACTTCATCTGCACCGAGCCGCAGCGCATCTTCTACTTTGTTCGCTGAGGTGGTGAAGACCACGACGTGTGCACCGAAAGCCTTTGCTAATTTCACCCCCAGATGTCCCAGCCCGCCGAGTCCGACAACACCAACTTTCTGACCTTTGGTAACCTTGTTGTGGCGCAATGGAGAATAAGTGGTAATCCCAGCACAAAGTAGGGGAGCGGTGGCGGCGAGATTTAAATTCTTCGGAATTTTTAACACAAACGCTTTATCCACGACAATGCTTTCGGAGTATCCACCAAAAGTCATGCCGCCACTGTATTTATCAAGAGAGTTGAAAGTCCAGGTTGTATCCTCGCAGAACTGTTCAAGATCTTCCTTGCAAGTTGCACAAGTGAGGCAGGAATCGACCATACACCCAACTCCAACGGTATCTCCTTCCTTAAATTTATTGACTTGTGCACCAACTTTTGCAACACGTCCAATAATTTCGTGACCAGGTACGCAAGGATAAGTGGTACTCTTCCATTCGTTGCGGACAGTATGCAAATCTGAGTGACATACACCGCAATATAAAATTTCGATCTGCACATCATGTTTGCCCAGATCGCGACGTTCAAGGTTAAAGGGTGCAAGTGGCGTTGTGGCATTTTGTGCTGCATAAGCATTAGTTTTCATAGATTGCGATCCTGATTATTGTATTAGGTAAAATTCATTGAAAAATTGTATTTTGCGATTAATTACCAGAAATTTCTAAACCGCAAACTGAGTGAAATTGTTAACTTGAAAGATCGTATTTACCACCGCGTCCCAATGCTCGTTGGTGAGCAGGGCGGCTGCGAATTCGAGTGAGATAGCTTATCAACTTCGGTCGGCTTGAATCTAAACCTGCCATCTCAATTGGAAAGCTCATCTGAATATCGGCTGCGGTAAATTTATCTCCCACAAACCATAAGCTTTTTCCCAACTCTGACTCCATATAATCGAAATGTTGATTGAGCTGAGGTTCGATGAAGGACGTTTTGACACGACTCGAAATTATTTGCGCGATCGGTTTAACAAAAAATGGTAGTGGCTCCTGCTCGATGCGATCAAATACCAACTTTAATAGCAGTGGTGGCATCGCTGAACCTTCGGCATAATGCAGCCAGTAAATATACCGCAACCGCTCTGGAGTATCATTGGGAGGAGCAAATTGTCCGCTACCATATCGATCAACCAGATACTCAATGATGGCTCCAGACTCTGCCAAAGTTAGCACCCCATCGGTAATGACTGGTGATTTACCGAGTGGATGTACCTGACGCAAAGATGCTGGAGCTAGCATAGTTTTGGGATCACGCTCGTAATACTTGATGTCATATTCAAGTCCAAGTTCTTCTAGTAACCACAAGATTCGCTGGGAACGTGAGTTATTTAAGTGGTGGACGATAATCATTAGTTTCAGTTGCTCAACTCAGTTGTAGTTAAATTAATATTTTTGCTCCAACAGCGTTCCTGCCTCCAACACCCATCATGCGATCGCCTTTGCTTATAAAGTGTTAATCTTCGTAGCCAACTCAATGTCTAGAGTGCCTATCCCACCAACATCATGTGTTACTAGATCGATTACCACACGGTTGTAAACATTAAATAATTCAGGATGGTGATCTGCTTTTTCGGCAACGATTGCCACTTTGGTCATAAATCCAAAAGCATCGACAAAATTTTTAAATTTGAAAGCTCTGTTTAACTTACCATTTACAACTGTCCACTCAGTGAGTTGGGCGATCGCAGTTTCAATTTCTTTGTCTGTCATCTTTTCTTTTGACATAATAAATAGTTCCTATCGGTTACAAAGCATTACATCCTTCTTGGAGTTCGTTTGAGATCAAGGCTGTAGCTTGATCAACGTTTTCGTTCCAACGGCATCACTAATAGAAAGCGCTAGCATCAAACCATTTGAGTCCTGTCTCGTTAAGATTTCAGTGGGTGAATCGACGATGTGAGCATAAGTTAATCTTGACCCAATTCAATGACCTAGGGGGGCGACATAAAGGCCATAACACAGACCTCCATAGCTCGTAAACC
>JBAVRC010000913.1:0-6512 GCA_049694615.1 Thermosynechococcaceae cyanobacterium
GCCCACACCCAAGCCAGCCTTAGCCACAACCCGAACACCTCCATTACAATATTGCAGAACTCAATCGACCTAACGCGGGGATTTTGTAATGCACACCTGGTCTTGGCAAACTTGGCAAGGGTCCACCTATCTCACCTGTAGCCTCCTAGACCGCTGGCCCCACGGCTACTTTACCCGCCAAACTTGGCCGCAAACGCCCCAAGCCTTGGTCTCAGCCGTTCATCCCGAAGCAGAAGTCTTTCGGGTCAAACAAGTTCATGGCAATCAGATTCTAAGTTCCACTGAAGTGCAGAGCCATTTAGCCCAGCAGCATCCCACCGACTCCAACAGCGAGCTAACGTTTCCCGAAGCCGACGGTCTGATCAGCGACAGCGACCGTCAATCCATGTGGGTTTGCAGTGCCGACTGTACCCCAGTTTTGATTGCTGACGATCGCACCGGACAAGTGGCCGCTGTTCATGCCGGATGGCGGGGCACCGCAGCCAAAATTGTCCCCGCTGCGATCGCCCGCTTGCAAGCCCAAGGCAGCCGGATTGAAGACTTGCGGGTTGCCATGGGTCCCGCGATCGCCGGGGATGTGTATCAGGTCACTGCCGAAGTGGCTGCCAAAGTGGGACAGAGCCTTCTCGACCCGGAAACGGTAGATTTGACCGATACCCAAACAGCGATCCAAACCATTGTCCAAACCCTCATGGATTGGCCCCAACCGCCCATCCTCGCCGATGCAAAAGCGGGCCATTTGCGTCTAGATGTGCGGCGCATCAATGCCCTCCAACTGGAACAACTGGGATTGGATCCGACCCACATTGCGATCGCCCCTCACTGTACCTACCAAGACCCTGATCGCTTTTTCTCCTACCGTCGCGATGGTCGTCGCCAAGTTCAATGGTCCGGGATTGTGAGTACCTCGCCCGTACAGCCTTAAGCCGAGCCGCAGTCTAACTGCCGTGGCGTTTTTGATGCCACTGCCAAGCATGGTCCAAAATTACCCCAATTTCGTTGTACTGCGGATTCCAGCCCAACACCTTGCGGGCCTTAGTGGCACTGCCAATTAAAATGGCTGGATCCCCTGCCCGTCGGAAGCCTTCCTCTACCGCAATGGGGAGACCCGTTACTTCTCTAGCAGACGTAATGACCTCCTTCACCGAAAAACCATCCCCATTGCCGAGGTTAAACACAGAGGTTTCCCCATCGTCTAAGAGGTATTCCAATCCCAACACATGGGCATCGGCCAAGTCCGTTACATGAATATAGTCGCGAATGCAGGTACCATCGGGAGTTTTGTAGTCCGTGCCAAATACCGTAATGCGATCGCGTTGGCCCAGCGCGGTCAGTAACACCAACGGAATTAAATGGGTTTCCGGGTTATGGTCTTCGCCCAACCGTCCCTCTGGATCGGCCCCAGCGGCATTGAAATAGCGAAATCGCACCGAACGTAACCCGTAGGCGCGATCAAAGTCCTCCAGAATGTGCTCCACCATCAACTTCGTCATCCCATAGGGATTGATGGGAGACTGGGGGTGATCTTCCGGAATCGGAATTTGATGCGGGTTGCCATAGGTGGCACAGGTCGAAGAAAAGACAAACTTAAACACCTCGGCCTGCACCATTGCTTCCAACAACGTTAAGGTGCCCACCACATTATTGCGGTAGTATTTTGCGGGTTCCGTCACCGACTCGCCCACGTAGGCATAGGCGGCAAAGTGCAAAACCGCCTCAATGGGATAGGTGCTAAACACCTGGTCTAACAACGCGCGATCGCTGATATCGCCCTTAACAAACTCAACTTGCAATACCTGATCCACAAGATCCTGGTGGCCGTAAACCAAATTATCGAGCACCACAACCCCGTACCCCGCCGCCTTTAACGCCAAGACCGTGTGGGAACCGATATACCCCGCCCCGCCCGTGACTAACACTGTTGGTTTGTCCATTAGACCTGTACATATCCTCGCTTTTTGTTTGCTAGCCACCCCATGACGCGATCGCCTAAGCGCACGCCGTCCAATCGATCAATCTCGCGGATTCCCGTTGGACTGGTGACATTAATTTCAGTCAAATATCCGCCAATCACATCAATGCCTACAAAAATCAGGCCATTGGCCCGCAATGTGGGAGCCAGTTGCGCGCAAATCAGTTGATCCCGTTCGGTTAATACCGACTGAACCACCCGTCCGCCCGTGGCCATATTGCCCCTGAATTCCTGTCCTGCCGGGACGCGATTCACGGCACCAATGGGTTCGCCATCCAGCAAAATAATGCGTTTGTCCCCGTCTTGGGCTTGGGGCAAATACTCCTGTACCATGACTGGGATTTTGCCCTGTTCCGTACTGATTTCCACCAACGAGTTTAAGTTGCGATCGCCCGCCTGCAAGAGCAAAATGCCTTCCCCAGCCTTACCGCCTAAGGGTTTTAGCACCGCCATTCCCTTCGTTTCGACAAAGGTGCGAATGGTTTGCTTGTCCAGCGTCACAATGGTTTCAGGAACCGCCTCTCTAAATTGGAGCGCAAACATCTTCTCATTGGCATCCCGCAGTCCTTGAGGATGATTCACCACCAGGGTTGTTGTTGGATCCACATAATCCAGCAAATAGGTGGCATAGAGATAGGCCGTGGAAACCGGCGGATCCTTGCGCATAAAGACCGCATCCATGTGCTCCAGGGGCATGAGCGTTTTCTCCCCCAGGCTAAACCAGGGTTGAGGCGCTCGCCAAATCCCATCCACTAAAGCCACTGGTTGCAGGGTCACCGGTTGCAAAAAGGCCCAAGCCTTGCCTGCCACCACCTGTAATCCTTCAAGGGGGGTAACCCATACCTCATACCCTTGGGCCTGTGCGGCTTCCATGAGTGCCACGCTGGTATCGTGCCCTGGATCCAGTCGCTCAATGGGATCGATAATAAAGGCAAGTTTCACAAAAATATCCCCTAACCCAAGGCCCTAAGCTTGCAATAAGGCATCTAATTTCCCCTGGGCATCCAGTCTATACATATCATCGCAGCCCCCGATGGGTTGTTCGTCAATAAAAATTTGCGGGACCGAACGACGCCCCTCCGCCCGCTGGGCCATGGCAGCACGGGCAGATTCATCGCCATCGATGGCGTATTCGACAAAATCGATCCCTTTTTTAGACAACAGGTGCTTGGCGCGAATGCAAAAGGGGCACATCGCCCAAGTATAAATTTCAACTTTGGCAGACATAATAGGGGATACGTCGCGAGTATGAGGATCTATATTTACGATAATGGCTGAAACGGACAATGGCGCGTCGGCTCAAAACGGTTTTATGACAAGCTTGCAACCCGATGTCCATTGTCCGCACGGGGTCTTTGGAGAACCTTTTAGTTAAAAAGTCCAGCCATGGCCCGACCCATATTAGCGGGTTGTAGCGCATCCACAGCGGCGGTCGGCTCGTAGCCGCAATGCACCATGCAATCTTGACATTTTGGATTTCCGCTGGCCCGACCGTAGTCCTCCCACTGGGTTTTGTCTAGTAATTCCTTAAACGTCTTGTAGTAGCCTTCATTGAGCAAATAGCAGGGCTTTTGCCAACCCAACACGCTATAGCTCGGGCTACCCCAAGGGGTACATTCGTAGTCTTTTTCGCCCGTCAGGAAATCTAAGAACAAGGGATTGTGGTTAAAGGACCAGTTTTTCTGACCCGCCTGATAAGGAGCCAAAATCTGGCGGAACAAGGTTTTGGTTTGTTCGCGTTTGAGGAAATGATCCTGATCCGGTGCCCATTCGTAACTGTATCCCGGCGAGATATTAATGCCATCGGTGCCCAGTTCGGTCAAGAAGTCAAAGAAGTCCTGCATCTCCTTCGGATCAGTGCCTTCAAAGACGGTGGTATTGGTGTTAACCCGGAAGCCTTTGGCCTTGGCGGCTTTAATGCCTTGAACGGCCACGTCAAACACACCCTCGCGATCCACGCATTTGTCGTGATGCTCCCGCAAGCCATCCAAGTGGATCATGATGGTGAAGTAGGGGGACGGTTGAAACCGATGCAGATTTTTCTCCAACAGAATGCCGTTGGTACACATGATCACAAATTTGCGTCGAGCCACCAGTCCAGCCACAATCTCATCGATTTGGGGATGGAGAAGGGGTTCTCCGCCAGGAATAGAGACCACGGGCGCACCACATTCTTCAGCCGCCGCGAAACACTCTTCGGGGGACAGGTGTTGGCGCAAAATTTCGAGGGGATGTTGAATTTTGCCGCAACCCGTGCAAGCTAAGTTGCAGCGGAACAACGGTTCCAACATTAAAACCAGTGGAAAACGCTTACGGCCCATGAGCCGTTGCTTCATCACATAGGAGCCAATTTCGACTGCCTGTTTAAGGGGGATTCCCATTGTTACCGTACTCCTGACAACCACAACTCAAAAAAAAACGGTTCAAATCTGCGAACAGACTGCTTGTACTCCTTAGGATAGCTTGTTCCACCCAATGTGTTGGTGCGCTTTGTGCCGATCGTCAAGGCGGGGACAATGGATTCTCTGGAAACGTTTCAGTTGGCGCTAAATTGGGCTGCACGGGTTCGTCCGGAGGATGCACCGTTGGACCTGACGCTTCGGAAGGGGAGTGATCGGCCTGTTCAGAGGGCCATTCGCGTTCGTAGGGGACGGCAGGTGGTTCGCTTGAGCGGTGACGCGATGTGTTGGCAGGGGAATGGCGATAGCGAGCGGTTGGGGAATGGGTCCGCCTTCGCCGTTTTGCTGACGGACGCAGCAGGCTTTTCCAAGCGGCCTTAACCCCAGCAACGATGCTGCTGGCCGTTATGCCAACATCCTGCACCTGTCGCTGAGCCGTCCGCAATCCTTGATCCACCTGCTTGACCACTTGTCCGGCACTTTCGACCCCATCGCTAATGTCGTCGGTTAAATCGCTAATTTCTAGCCCGGTGAGCCGAATCGATTCCAAGGTGGGGGGAAGTTCTCGATAAAGGGTATCGAACAGTTTTTCGGCACTGCGCGCAGCCCGCGCCAACTCCTGCATGGCGGGAATCGCCGAGACCAGAACGGCGGTTAGGGAAACGGCTACTAGAAGGAACGAACAACCAAGCCAGAAAATGGGTTCAGTCACGGGCTTCCTAGGCTGCGACAGTGAATCGAGACATCGGCAAATATTGTTGTCATCCTATCAACCGATGACCTACGGTGTCTTACGCTGTTCCGTTTCTGACCGAATGGCCTGTCGTTGGGCATTGGCTGCTTCCATGCCAGCTTCGAGGGCTTCCCGGAGCCGTTCTAACGTGTCGTCCCATTGACGGAGAACCTGGATCGACAACCGATCCGCTTGCAACTGTAATTGATCAGACAAATCTTCGGTGAGTTCTGGCAACGCATCGGCTGCTTTTTTTAGCTGTTGACGGGTTTCACGACCTGAGCGCGGCGCACCCAACAACCCTGCAACCGTGCCCACTGCTGTCCCTAGCAACAAACCGCTCCAAAACACTCCTGAACGCCGACTCGACATGATTGAGTTTCCTTTTTAGGTCTGAGGATCTCGCCGACTAAAACGGCCCTGTGCTGTTAACCATTGATGTTGACTTCGGACCCTAAGCAAGAGTTCTAGAATGGACCATAACGTTGTGAGGTGCGGTTGGCTGACGCTAGAATTCGCGATGTAATGACGGAGTTGTTCAGTCCCCGTCTGGCCCATGAAAATGTACTTGGGCGCAGGGGATAGAACGCGATCCGTTGCTTGTGTTGCAACCCTTAATCCATCGGTTGCCCGCCGTAGCGATCGCCGCCAGCGGTTCACTTTGTAGGCTATTCCTAAACAGAACAGGGCTAGACTAATGTTCAGTCCCACCACAATGGTAACCATAGGACATTGACCAAGGCGTGATACGGAGCAAGCGATCCCAATTGGAGTGTACTAAAGATTTACCTAAAATATTCAATTTTTGGGCTTATTTCAAAGGTTTATGAGCACAGTTTGGCGATTGATTCCCCTGCATTCCGGCCCTGGACAAGTGCAGATGGCGATCGACCAATGGTTATTCGATCAATGCCGCTTAGGTCTACATATGCCTGTATTGCGGTTTTATACCTGGTCTCCGGCGGCCATTTCCCTAGGGCATCATCAACGGGAATGGCCTGCTGCATGGGAGGACTTGACCTGGCAGGGAAAACCCTTTGATCTTGTGCGCAGACCGACGGGGGGACGGGCGGTGCTCCATGCAGGCGACCTCACTTACAGCATTGTGCTACCCAACCAAAGCGGTCATCGCCGCCAAACCTATGAAGCGATTTGCGGTTTTCTGATTCGTGGGTGGCGATCGCTCGGCGTCACGTTAGAGTTTGGAACCGCAGGGCGAGGGTACCACCGTCAGGCAAACTGTTTTGCCAGTGCTACGGCAGCAGATTTAGTCGGGGTGCAAGGGGAAAAGTTTATTGGCAGCGCACAGCTTTGGCAAGGCCAAACGGTGTTGCAGCATGGGTCGATGCAATTGCAGACCGACCCGGATCTGTGGAATCAGGTCTTTGGTCCCGAAACACTTTGTAGT
>JBAVRC010000914.1:0-5353 GCA_049694615.1 Thermosynechococcaceae cyanobacterium
AAAAACGGCCAGTGGCGCAGTTTAGCACAGCAAAGCTGTGCAGATGCGCACACATGGGGCCGTTTTTTGCGCCTTTCACTCGGAGAGAGGTTAAGCGAAAAGGAAAGAGGAAGGTAAAGGTATCGGGCAGCGGTGTCAAGTCCTGCACTGCCGTTTACCGCGTTTTACACTGGCAGGCGCTGGCGGCTTCGCCGCCGCGCCCAGGTCATAGCAACGTCAACTGTTTTTGTTGCACCCAGTCCACTACCGCAATCTCTGCCAGGGGGTGAATTACCACAGGCACACCCAACCCCACCGCCATAGCAATGGTCCCCCAGGTACCGCTACGCTCAACATGTTTCGGCCAATTCCGGCTCGGTCGCAGATCTAGGGGTGCTGGTTTATTCGGCCATGCGTGCAGCGTACCCCCAGCAGTCGCCAGCGCTCGCACCATCTGTTCGCTCCGCTTGGCCGTTCGCGCCGCCAGCGGTAGGTTGCTATGTACGTCGGCCCTCCACAGGCGCATTTTGGTGTACTCGCCAAAAGCACGGGCGATCGCATCAACCCCCTTCGCATCCCCTACATACAGTTCTGGTCGTGGGTTCGCGAGCAGTATCAGCGCCTTCATCTCCCTAAGCACCTGTTGGTGCTGATCCAAATCTAGCCGCCGTGGTCCAGTTACGCCAATTACAGTCATGGGGGTTTCTCTCTCGGAGTACCCCTCTATTTTAGCATGGCTACAAGCTATCTACTAGATTTTTCTCCAGTGTTTCTCGCACCCAATCCGGCCAATCGGGTTGCTGCATAATGCGCTCCTTGAGCGATCGCGGCAAACGAACCTGTAACCGCTCCGAGCAGGGTTCCGCCCGGTCAGTGGTGAATTGGTGTTGAACCAAGTCGGGGTTCCCCCCCGGCCTACCTCGTCCCTTAGCCATAAAATCCTCAGCCCGACGCACCAATCCTAGCACGGCTACAAACTATAAACAAAAGACCAAAATTGATTGAATATAGCAGGGCTACATGCTAAGATTATGGGGTAAACACAACAACGAGGGGCAGCATTGTTCAGGCGCATGCCCCTCATTCCTACCCAAAGAGGTATAAAACCCATGATAACCGGATTAACACCGACCACCATCAACCACCTATCCAGAGCCGGGGAAAAGATGCAAGAAATCTTGATCGGCGAAGGTCAATACTTTCCAATCGAACTCATTAATACAGCCCTGGATTTATGGTTCGAGCAACACATAGAAGAAATCGCCGAGGATGCAGCCAGCATCATTGAAAGCGATCGCCTCAACCGTCGAGCGTTTAGCAAATTCCTGCAAGCTGAACTCCTTGAGGTGCAAGCCGAAATAGTGCAAATGCAAAAAGACCAACAGGCAATGGCACTAAAACGCGCCGCGTAAACGTTATGGGGGATTCATATCCCCCACCCCAGAAAAATAAGGAATTGAAACATGAAAAACCAACCACTCACCCTCCAACAATATCCCTACGAAATCGCCAAGCTACAGCGCGAAATGGTCAAACTGGACACCCTAATAAGGTCACTCAAAGAAACCGTAGGGTACAGCCTCAACGACATCGACCGCCGGATAGCCTTTGACGAGACGCTTAAAAACGACAGCCAGCGCAAGGCCAAGCGATCGCAACTGCTGGAAACAGACGGCGACTACATCAGCGCCTCCATCCAGTTGCGCGAAAACGAAGTCAGCCGCGATAACCTCGCCATCGATATAGAGCTACTACGCAGCACCTTTTCAATCCTGAAACTACAGCGACGAGAGGCGATCGCAACCATGGAACTTCACACCAGCGCGGCAGCATAAAACATGGGGCGGGCAACGCCCGCCCCACAAAACGAGTTACCCCCAGAACATAATAGAGAAGGAGGACATCACCATGAACCAAACCCAACCTGACCGCCTAGACCGTCTCGAAGCCCTAGCCGAACAGAACCTGATCGCCATCGATAAACTCACCAAAGACATCGAAGAGCAACGTCAGGAAGCCAAGGAGCTAGGCATACGCTTTGGCTACTACCAGCAGTCCACTCAGGCGATTGTCAACCTCGCCTTCTCGCTAATTGCCAGTGCGACGATCTCAGTGTTCATTACCGTCGTGCTGAAGCGCTAAGGAAAATCCGCCATGACCCAAACCCAACCCGACCGCGTAGACCAGCTTGAATCCCTCATCGAACGCATAGATCGGAAACTGGACACAATCGCCAGCGACATCATCGAAATCAAAATATCGCAAGCCAGAACCGATGAACGATTGAACAGCTTAGAAGTTCAAGTGTCAGACATCAAGAAAAATACCGATACCCAATTTGCCGATATCAAAACCCAAATCCGCGCTCAAGATGCCCGACTATGGACTTTCGTCACAGGTCTAATCATTGCCGTGGTCGGTCTTCTGGCAAAGTTTCTGTTTTTCCCGCAAGCATAAACCTGGATGGGCACCCTGAAATAAATCCTCAGGAAACCCATGACCCTCATTGTGCTCGCTATCGTTGGGGCGATCGCCCTCTACTTCCGGTCCGATCTAAAAGACTTTCTATTCAAGCCCAAATCCGCAGGCAGACCCAATAAACCTAAACTTCAAGGTGACTCATACCTGACAGACTTTCTGTTCAAACCCAAATCCACCGGGAAACCCCATAAACCTAAAATCCGCTGGAAGCGTTAGCTCAAGCGCACTTGGCCTTTAATCGTTCAACCAAAATGTCAGATGCAGCCCGGATAAAATCAGCAACTTCAGCCGGATCCTGCGATCGCAACTGGGCCAACGTCCGCTGAGAATCAAACTCTTGAACCATAAACTCAGTCCCCGTGTTCAGATACCGATTTAAATCATCGGCAGAACAACCCAGCAATTCCGCCATCTTCGAGAGCGACGCAAATTTAGGCAGATTCCCCTGAGACTCCCATTGCTGCACAGACTGACCCGCCAGATCAAAGCGTCGGGCAAAATCAACTTGGGTTTCATCAAACTGTAAGCGCGTCTTGCGCACCAACTCAGACCAGCGCCGCTTGACCGGATCGGAGATTGTGCGAACTTTCCTGGCCATCTCTATCCCCTCAAGCATAAGCACTATAAGCACAACAGACACCACAAGCAATAGTGCCTATACAAGTTTAACAAGCTCCATAGACAAAACAAGCACACTTGTCTATAATGCAATCATAATTGTTAAAACCACAATACTTGTAGGAATTAAAACTATGGTTGAAATACTTAGGCTGTCCCTTAGTTCAGGGGTAATCAAATTAATTAAAGCCTACGCAGCACTTCAAGGTGAAACTGTTTCCGAAATCGCAGAGAAAATTTTCATGGAAAAAATAGAGCAAGAAAAAAGAATCAATACCTCGGAGTTGATTGAAAATACAAAGAATTGATACAAGAAAATTAATCCGAGAAAACATAAAAGTTGCGATAAAAATCCAGATATTTCAATAGAAATAACAGGAATTTTTAAGGAAAATACAATGACCATCCATCGTGTGCATCGCAAACGGCACAACTTCAGTTTGATTCTGAACGAAGCCGTGGAACAAACCGGGCTTAGTTGGGCCGCTAGGGGGCTGCTTTGGTATCTGCTCACCAAACCAGACGGGTGGGAAATCAGTAACAGCCATCTCGTCAAACAGTCGGACAGCGAAGGGGAAAAGCGGATCAACACGCTACTGCGGGAGCTAGAAGAGACAGGCTATGTCGTGCGATGGGCCGAACATGGCGATCGCGGTCGCATCAATTGGCGCAGCGAGATATTCGAGAGCCTAGCGGATAGCCAAAAATGGCTTGGGGAAAATTCCGAACGAATTTTCAAGGGTTCCAGCCTGTCAAAGGCAACTTTCACCGTGTCGCCTCAAGGGGGGGATGGTGAAAATCCAGCAAACGGAAACGGCAAAAGACGATCGCAAGAAACGACCATACCCCCTTCAGGGGGGGATGGTGCCACCATACCGCCCTCAGGGGGGGATGGTAAAAATCCAGCAAAAGCAGACGGGGACAGCAAATCAGGAAAAACGACCATACCCCCCTTGAGGGTGCCCCCTCAGACCGAGGACGGTGCGACCATGGATGGTCAAGGGCGGTACATAGTAAATACTGATAAAGAAACAAATACTGAATCAGTAAAAACTGAATTAAGCTCTCTCTCTCCTAAAGGTTCTCTCTCAAGCCCAGAGGAGAGACAGACAGACACGAATCGCGCATTCGCGCCGGAAGCAAGAGAAAGCACCAATGCACTGGCCAATGGCATTCCATCAGCCCTAGACCCTGGACAACCAAAAATCCACTCACCGGATCAGAATTCCGCCAGCGCCGCGACCTTCAATTTTCAGAACTACAACAATCCCGGTGACGGCAACACAGACCCCGCCTACTGGGTCTGGGCAAAACGCCAAGTCATCGCCTTCAGCGATCGCCAAGTCCAGCAAGGCAAACTCCCCATCGGCGACCTGGATAGCTACACCCTGCAAACCATCCGCAATCGCGGTTACGCAGGATATCAAACCTTCCTGCAAAGCGAACTCATCATCGAACCCCGTCAACCCAACGGGCATAACCTCAACTGGTCCAAAGGCATACCCCCGCCCAGCCTTGACTTTGACCTCAGTAACGTGATCGCCGCCATCCAAGCGGGGATGAAAATTCGCATATGGAATTGGTACCACCCCCAAATTCAACTCTGGGCCAGGACCGCCGAAAGTCAAACGCCCCCAGGTCAAACCCCGCTGGTCTACAAACCGGAAATCGGGATACAGAACTGGCCCGACTGGGCGATCGCCAAACTCGCCGCAGACCTAACCACCCAATAGCCCGACAAAATTGGGCCTAAAAGCCACACAAGGAAATTCAAACGATGGAAGACACAGGCAAATATGAAACGATAGCGCGTAGCCCCAAAGACAAGGGGAAGAAACAGAAACCGCGCATGGACTCGCACCCTTTCGACTACAAACGAGGTAGAACCCTCAAACCGGGCCAAGAAATGCCCGTCGTGGATCATGTGCTGGTGATAGGCAATCGCCCTGGTCCTTACACCCTGCCCTCAATCGAGAAAGTATGGGTGCTCTACCACACCAAAGAGATGGTGTTCTGGGGCGAACAACGGAAAAACCAAGACAACGTATGGTGCCTACACACAGAACGAGACTGGCTAACCGTAAAAGCGCTCCACAAAGACCTACAGACCCACCTTGATGCGCTGGCAGACTGTCTGCGATCGCTCGGACACTACCCCAACAAACTCGCCATGGCCGGAGGGTATGCCCAATGCAAAAAGAATCCCCTCTGCCCACGGGTTGTAGAAGCACCCAGCCCCGACTATCCCCATTCCCCCATCTGGGAACCTTGGGAG
>JBAVRC010000915.1:0-3249 GCA_049694615.1 Thermosynechococcaceae cyanobacterium
TTGTTCGCCTAACGGCCTACCATCAGGGACTAATTTCCCTAAACTGGAAGGCTAGTAAAGATCCTAGTCAGTAGGTTTGCAACCGTCGAACCACATGACATGCTTGAATTCATCATAGTCGCGATATTGGCCGGTCAGCTGAATGCTGTTCCCCTTTTTCAGCGTTAATGCGTAAACGCTTTGTCCTTTTGCGACTAAGCAGCTGATCTGTGTCAGAAACCGGAACTTACCTAATTTCAGAACGAGATCATCGGTCGTTTCTGGAATATCGTAAGCAATGCGATAGGTCCCAGCATCCTTAATCACATAAGCGACGCGCCCTTTGATGGTGTATGACTTCCCCTGATAGCGCGATGGAATGATGGCCGCATTGCTGTCAGCCTCCTGAGAAATTTGCTGTGAAAGCGTCAGCGCATCGATCTCAATCGGACCAGATGTCACAACCGCACCCTTGCTAAGCGCGGCAGCATCGATACCGGCTTGGCCCCCCTTCATTGCGCTCAACATACTACACAGTTCCGTCTTTGCGCCATCAGCACCGGCGAACATGCCACTCGGCAATTTTGCATCTAGCTTCACCCGCGCAGCACCTCCTTCTGATATCGCAGTTACGATAATCGGAAAGGGACGCGCTGAACCAGAACGAGGCTGCTCGATAAGCATGCTGCCATCCTCTGCCTCTTCCGCAATAATGTCATACCCCTTGGAAGCTGCGATTCCGCGCATCTGATAAATTGCAGTAGGCGGCGTCAACGCTTCAACAGCAACCTCCGCGCTAAAGCGAATTCCGGATAGTGGGTTACCTTTCTTGACAAAGCTATCCTCACAAGTGGCACCCAAAGCAGTCGAGGGGATAACAAGGGTGAGGAATACACCAGCCAATGCATCAAAATAGCGCATGAACACTCCAAACCAAAAATGAATTGAGAATGAAATTATATAGGGTGCCTTTGATATACACACCCTAAATTTTATATACATTTCGACTGGGTTAGCCAAACATAAAACCGCCACTCCCCAAGAGAAGCGGCGGCAC
The DNA here is from genome assembly GCA_049694615.1 of Thermosynechococcaceae cyanobacterium. Lineage (GTDB taxonomy): Bacteria > Cyanobacteriota > Cyanobacteriia > Thermosynechococcales > Thermosynechococcaceae > JAAURS01. Next base: position 1,037 of record JBAVRC010000915.1, read on the forward strand.
AATTGAGCAAAAATCTACGCTTTCTCTTTTTCAGCCACTTGGAGCACAGGCATTGGCATCCCCAACGCTTCAGCCAAAACTTTGGGCGGCGCTTGTCGGGTTTCCGCCTTCAGGTACTCGCCCGTCAAAATCGGCGGTACCGCCTTCATTTGGTGAGTTGTACTGTAATAACGGTGGGTTTGGCGCATCTTGCCCCGCTCCCGCATATCTTCATCCGACATCTTTTTACGGAGCTTGATCACCGCATCCATAATCGCTTCCGGGCGAGGCGGGCAACCGGGCAAATACACATCCACCGGAATCAGCTTATCCACCCCGCGCACTGCTGTCGGCGAATCGCTACTGAACATGCCCCCCGTGATGGTGCAGGCCCCCATCGCAATGACATATTTAGGGTCGGGCATTTGCTCGTAAAGACGGACCAACGCCGGAGCCATTTTCATGGTGACCGTGCCTGCGGTAATAATCAAGTCAGCTTGACGCGGACTCGACCGAGGCACAAGGCCAAAACGATCAAAGTCAAACCGAGACCCAATCATGGCAGCCACTTCAATAAAGCAACAGGCCGTTCCGTATAGCAAAGGCCATAAGCTAGACAGTCGCGCCCAGTCATACAGGTCGTTCATGGAAGCCAGAATGACGTTTTCAGCCAGTTCCTGGGGGAGTTCCGGCTTGGCGATAGGGTAAATAACTTGACCTTGCGACTTGACGGATGTGTTCATAAGGGGGCGACCTGTAAAAATCGGCAAAAAGAGCTATAAACCTGGAGGGATCGAGGTTAGCTCGGTGTGGCAATGAGACCTCTCTTAGTGTAGTGGACCCTTGGCTGTACGGGGAAGTTTTTTAAGGCAATGGTGAGCATAGGTAATTTTTATCGGGATCAAGGGAAAATGCAACTTCTCCCGAGGGTCGTCGATAATGAAATTGCAGACAAGCATCACTTGCAGGAGTTTGAGCATGGCCGTTCTCGCCACATCTGCTTCAGACGGTCTGTTCTTGAGTAATGGGGAACAGATGAAGGTCGGAACCTTTGCCCTAGACCTCATCCAAAAACAATTTCAGAAATTTGTCAAACACAAAGCAAGCGTCCTTCAAGACGAAGACCCAGAACCGCTGCACCAAATGCGCGTGGGGATTCGACGACTGCGATCGGCGCTGTTCTTTCTGGCCCCCTTTATTGACCTTTCTCCAGCCCTCAACACCGACCTAGCGAAGATTTCCAGATGCCTGGGTCGGGTGCGCGACTTAGATGTTCTCGGACTGTGGTTACAAACCTACCTAACCTGCGATCGCCTGAATCCCAAAGAACAAAAACAATTGCGCACAGTCACTGAACGGTTGGCTCAAACGCGTCAAAAACAATTTCGCCGAATGGTCCGGATGCTGAACGGCAAACGCTATCGCAGAGCGATCGCCCAATTCCAGGCATGGCTAGACCACCCGCAACTGAAGGCCGGGGCGCATTGGCCCTTTGCGTTAGTCTTGCCGGATTTACTCATGCCCGTGCTCCACCAGTGGTTTAAGCATCCCGGCTGGCTTGTCCAAGCCCCCGATGTTGTGTTGCACGACCTGCGCAAGCTGACTAAAGCCCTACGCTATCAAAACGAATTTTTAGCCCCATTCTATGGCACCGCCCTAACCGACGACATTGAGGACTTTAAAACCATTCAAGATACCCTGGGAGAACTACAAGATATAGCCGTCTTTCGTCGTTTTTTGACCCAGGAACTCGGCAGCGATTGGGCCACAGACCTCCCCTGGCTCCAACTCGACCTAGACCAGCAACAAAACGACGGTTGGTACCACTGGCAAATCTTTCAACATAAGTACCTCAGTGCATCTGCCAGAACCCAACTCCGTAACCGTATGGCCAACCCCACCCAATCGACTCAATCCGCGCCATAAACCATCAGCAGACCGAGCCACGAAGTACGATAAGCTATTGAGGGCGAATCTTCAAGACCAGCCCCCCTTTGACCTATTGTTGCGGAGCGTAAAACATGTCCGGCGTAGTTGCATATATTGTATTGACAGGCGGCGCGATCGCTGCGGCTTGGGGCCTGCATTTTGTCCTCAAAACCGTCAAACTGATCTAACGGTTTCAGACCGTTGCAAACGCCGAGCCACTTCAACGCGATCGGCCACGGGCCTGTCCTTGGCATGGGTTATTGACTAATCTGTTTCCAGAGGAGCCATGGTCAGACAGGCTCGTT
>JBAVRC010000916.1:0-3495 GCA_049694615.1 Thermosynechococcaceae cyanobacterium
ACAAACGACCTTTGAGTTGAGGATTGAAGGGAACGGAAGGGGCCGCGTAGGGAATTGCCGTAACCGCCGCTTCAAAGGTCTGTACCGTTTCTGCAAAAGCTGATTTTTGCCCATACTGAGCTTCAGCCTGCGATCGCTCGTCTGCATCGAGTTCCTGCAGCGCGAACATCACAGCCCAGTCTTCTAGGTCCGATGGTGGGTATAGCTCTAAGGGTCCGTCCATAGTCTCATCTTAACGGGAGACTTCACTATAATCGAAGATCTTTATGGCAGAAAGCCGACTATTTCCGTCTCATTGAGGTGACATTGATCCGACGTTGGCCGACTGACAATCCGATCTGCGGGTTTCTACGCTAGAGGCGCAAATCCAATACAGGATGATGCCGCCATGCTAGCCCATTCGCTACCCGTTAACTTGCCCCCCGTCGTTTTAGCCGGGTTCTGTCCCTCCCATCCCACCCTCTGGCACTGCCAGACCCGTCTGCAAACCCTGGTTCATCGCTACCTCAGTGCCGATTGCCTCTGCGATCGCCTTGTGGATCTGTCAGCACAGTTCCGCAACCCCCAGCCGCGTCCTTGGCAGCGCATCGATTGGCGCCAGATTGACCCATCGCAAATTATTGGCATTGACCCGTTGATCTTTGTGGCCATCCTGGCTGGGTCTGCCGATACCGAAGATCCCATTCGCGGGTATACCCAAACCAGTCGCCAGTACCTGGCTCCCCTCTATCCGGATATGGCGCGATTTGTCGGTGGCACGGTCGATGCCAATGGTCAGTTGATGGAACTGGGGTTATGTGAAAAAGAAGAACGTCAACATGCCCCAGCCCTGCAACGGCTCTATACCCAACTCACGGGTCTGAAACTACGGCTGGTGTCCCATGAGCCGCGCCCCTACCAACCCACGGGCGATCGCCAAACCGATTTGTATCGCCACGGTCTCCATCGGGTGGCCACGGAATATGGCGCAACCTGTTTGTATCTCTGGCTGATGGCCCATGCCACGGGACCGTTGCAAGCGGGTTTGGCGGAACTGCTCACCGATGAGATCAATCACATGACCAAATTCTGGGGATTTGGGTGCTGGGCCTTTCCCGATACCTCTCAAACCAAGGTTTTGTATACCCTGGGGTGCAGTGCTTGGCAGAAACTTTGGCAAGGCTATCGCCAGAGTAGTCTGTTGCATACCCTGCGTCGCATGACCCAAACGCTGCACTGGGAAGCCTGGTCCCTGAGCAATCAAGTTACCTTTCTCTGGACCTTTGATTTGGTCCTGCGGCAATTGCTAACTTGGCATCGCCGCTTAACCCCTGAGTACCTCCAAACTGTATTGGGGGAAAACTCAGGGCATACGGCATTGGAGCGTTAACGGTTATGGAATCAATGATGGACTCGACCCTCCCTGCTGACCTGAATCCGCACCAGTTGCCGCGCCATGTGGCGGTCATTATGGATGGCAATGGCCGCTGGGCCAAACAACGGGGTTTCCCTCGCATTGCAGGCCATCGCCAGGGCGCTAAAACCCTGAAAGCCCTGTTGCGTTGTTGTAAAGATTGGGGCATTCCGGCCCTGACAGCCTATGCGTTTTCGACGGAAAACTGGCAACGTCCGCTGCAAGAGGTGGCGTTTTTGATGCGGATGTTTGAGCGGTTGCTGCGTCGGGAATTGGCCGAAATGCACCGGGAAGGGGTCCGTATTTCGTTCATTGGGGATCTGTCGATTCTGGCAGATTCGTTACGCCACGAGATCGAGACCGCCACGGCGCAAACTGCCCATAATCAGGCTGTTCATTTTACGGTTGCGATCAACTATGGCAGTCGGGCTGAGTTGGCGCGGGCTTGCCATCGCATTGCGGTGGCGGTGCAGCAAGGCCATGTGCAACCGCAAGCAGTCGATGAAGCGTTGGTGGCACAATATCTGGATACCGCTGGCACCCCGGACCCGGATTTCATGATTCGCACCAGTGGAGAACAGCGGCTCAGCAATTATTTGCTTTGGCAGTTGGCCTATACAGAGTTTTATTTTACCGAAACCCTCTGGCCTGATTTTGACCGCACGGCCTTTCATGAAGCGTTGCAGCACTATCAGGGCAGAAACCGCCGATTCGGGCAACTCAACCCCTCCTGTTCCGCCGTCATGACCCCGCAGAGGCATGGGTATGCTAAGGATGGCGTTGCAGGCTGAAGACGCAGAACCCCATGTCCCTCGAAAGCTTATTTTTATGGTTGGCCACCCATCGGCTTGAAGTGGTGGGTGCAATCTTCATGGCCCCTTGGTTGACGTGGGGGATCTGTCAAATCATTCCTGGACGCCGTGAAGAAGCCTGGATACTGAGCCTTAATTTATGGATTGCCGTCATTAGTCTGCTGATGTTGGCGGGGTATTTGGCCTATGCCAGCAACACGGGGGGCTGGAGTTTGGTGGTCAAACAAGCTGATATTTTGTTGTTGTTTGCCCCGCCCTACTATGCGATCGCCTCTCTGTGGATGTCTCGCCAACGGATGCCGTTGAGTTATATTCCAGCGTTTCGGACCTTGCAGGGTTTCGTGGTCATGGGCGCGGTGTACTTTGTCCTAGCGGCATTATTTTCGCGGGTCCGTATTTATTTCTTTTCCTATTTGCCCTTCTCGGCTTTTCTGTGGATTCTGGCGGTTTTGCTGGGGCTGGGTTACTGGGGCTATCGTCGCATGGTTGACGGTGGACCTAATCCATCCCGGCACTATCCCTCTGCTTCTGAGACACCGCAATCAACGGCATCCCATGCCACTGCGGAGCCGGAACTTGACCAAGAGTTGGAAAAAATGCGCCGCAAGATGGGATTATAGACAGGCCATATCGGTCTGAATTCAATCTTTTCAGGCAGAATGATGATAGTTAATCATTCATAATGGGTTTGATTTGAACTTAAAAGCATTACAGATTCGCGATGAATATCGCAGCGACGATTGTCATTTAGTTCGAGATTTTTATGTTCCTTGTCTGGAGCAGGCTACACTGTACAGTCGTGCAGTCGGCTTTTTTTCCAGCACGTCAATGGCCGCAGTGGCAAATGGGCTGTCCGTTTTTATTCGGACTGCGGGACGGATGCGGTTGGTGGCTTCTCCCATTCTGTCGGAGGAAGATGCAATGGCGATCGCTCAGGGCATCCAGAGTCGCGACGCCATTGTTGCTGCGGCTGTAGTGCGGGAATTGGATCAATCCTTTGATGCGGTTGTCCAAGATCGCCTTGCCTGTCTGGCTTGGCTCCTCAGTCGGGGTTTTTTGGAAATTAAGCTCGCGGTACAGAAAAATTTAACCCATAGAGGCATTTACCACGAAAAGCTTGGCATTTTTGCTGATGCTGATGGAAATATCGTGGCGTTCACGGGATCGGCCAATGAAAGTTCGAGTGCCTTAGTTGATAATTTTGAATGCATTGATGTTTATACCTCCTGGGAGCCAGGGGTCCAACAACGGGCACAGCGTAAGGCTGAACATTTTGAGCGATTGTGGACC
>JBAVRC010000917.1:0-7822 GCA_049694615.1 Thermosynechococcaceae cyanobacterium
ATCTACGGTGGGGGTAACATAGGGAGACGCGGCCAGACAGGACACAAAGGCGGGAACGGGATAGAGCTTAAAGTTGACTTGCTTCGGCGGTGCAGCTAGAGCAGAGAGGGACAGGGTCCACAGAAATGGGATGCTAACAAGACCTGTGATGGCGGTTTTAACCGGTGCAGAGTAATGATGTAACATGATGAGTCCTCCTAGAGAATGACCAAGGGTCTGTCAGGGCTAGAAGCAAGGGCTTCTGGGGAGTTGAGCCAATCCAGAAGCCCGGTTTGAATCCTGACTGTTTCACTCTAGGGGAGGGGCTATAAGACTTCAGCCTGAAAAAGTCTGAAAAAGTATGATGTTAGACGACGCAGCCCAAAATGATGCAGTCTTGGCACAACATGACAAGGGAGAGGCGCTTACAAAGCCTAGTAGACTAACCTTTGCCACCCGTATACGTCACCCCTTGGATAAAATAACGATTAAAAAAGGCATAAATTCCCAAGACAGGCAATGTAAACACCATTGAAGCCGCCATAATGTAATTCCAATACGTAATGTATTGGCCCTTAAACGCATTTAAGCCAATGGGCAGCGTAAACATGTCAGGATCTGACATTACCACCAGCGGCAACAAAAATTCATTCCAAGACCCCATAAAAATAAAAATCGTTTGCGCTGCCAGCGCAGGTTTTGCTAAGGGCAACACAATCTGAAAAAATGTCTCAATTCGATTCAACCCATCCAGTGCTGCTGCCTCTTCCAGATCTTTAGGGAAATTAACAAAAAATTGCCGCATCATGAAGATAAACGTCGCATTGACCAAGGTTGGCACAATCAATCCTTGATAAGAATTCAACCATCCTAAAGATTTCAAAATTAGAAATTTGGGCAACAGTGTAATTTGAGCAGGTACCACCAGAACGGTCAAGATCAGAAAAAAGAGAACACGATTACCGGGGAATTGAAGTCTGGCCAAAGCATACCCGGCCATTGAATTGAAGAGTAGATTAAAAAAAGTAACGGTTGTCGCCACGATCGCACTATTCAACAACCAGCGACCGAACAACGGTTCCTGCCCAAAGATTTGTTTGTAGTTATCCAATGTGAAATTTTTGGGAAAAAAGTTTGATCCACCTTCTGCAATTTCGGCTAGCGGCTTAAAAGAAGCCGAAAGCGCCCAAGCAAAGGGAATTAACGTCATGATTGCGTATCCAATCAACCCTGCATAAAGCAAAACCGTTAACCATCGACCAGGATTTGATTTCATGGCTTTAATCTAAACGCTCTTCCTTAAATAACGTGCGTTGAATCAACGTCGCTGATAAGATGACGATCGCAAGCAGGAGTGTCAAAGCCAACGCATAGCCTATATCAAGCGTTTTGAAAGCATATTGATAAATGAGGAGTACAAGGGTCAAGGTTGCATTATCGGGACCACCCGATCCTCCCGAAAAAATATAGGCTTGATCGAAGAGTTGAAATGCGCCAATGACACCCATCACGACAATAAAAAAGGTCACGGGTCGCAAAAAAGGCAACGTGATATGCCAAAATTTATCCCATGGGGTGGCTCCATCCATTTCAGCCGCTTCATACAAACTTTTAGGTACTTCTTGTAACGCAGCCAAATAGATCACCATGAATAAGGGTGCAGTTGCCCAAATATTCATCATCATGATGCCTTTGAGGGCCACATTTGGATCGCCCAACCAGTTATAGGTCGGCCAACCCAAGAACTGTAAAACAGCATTCAGTAGTCCATTGGTGTTATACATCCACATAAAAATCAAGGTGAGAATCGCTGAAGAGGTGACGGTAGGCATGAAAAAGATAATCTTAAACCAATTCTTTCCTTGAATTTTCGTATTCAATAAAAGTACTAATCCCAATGCGAGAATGGTTTGAATAGGGACAACTGTAATGACATACTTTAAGGTATTTTGCAAAGCGATTGAAACGCTTTCATCTTCTAGCATGCGAATAAAATTCTTCAAGCCGACAAAATGATAACTGACCTCCCCTAAGAGTTGAACTTTGTAAAAGGCAAGGGCGATCGCACCCAAAATAGGCCCCACTAAAAAAACACCTAACACCAAAAGGGTTGGCAGCATAAAGCTATAGCCAGACAAAGCATCGCGAAAGTAAGGGGTATTCCAAGGTTGATTGTGTCTCATCATCAATTGGAGAGATAAATGTCTCGATTGGCTTTCGTTTGGGCGCGTTCCATGGCGGATGAGAGCGATCGCTGTCCGAGTAAGGCACTGAGCAATTGATTGTCAAAATGGGTGGCCAGGATGGGGGCGGTTGCGCCAAACTGCCAAATGGTGGCATAGGTTGCTCCTGCCATGAGCGGCCCATAGAGCGGATTGCGATCATAGTGTAAGGCTGTTGTCACGGATCGCCGAGACGGTAATGCTAGACCTTGACTCACCCAGGCTTGCATCCCGGCCCGACTCGTTAAATATTCGATCAACTGCCAAGCGGCGGCTTTATGTTTCGATTCGCGATTGATCACATAGGCAACGGTGAATGCCATCGTTCCTTTTCGCCCATTAATCGTCGGTATTTCGGCTGTCCCGAATTTTAGCTGGGGAAAATTGTCCTGGAGATAAGGAATAGCCCAGGCTCCTTCTATGGCCATCGCAATATTGCCGCGTCCAAAGGCTTCCGAATTGCTACTAGCCCCCACATCTGTTGCTTGAACTGCTGTGCGATCGCGTTGATATTGATCGATCAATAACTGCAACCCCTGTAACCGATTGGGGTCTGCAAAAGTTCCATACCCGTTTGCATCCGCTAACTGGCCACCAAAGGCTTGGAGCATAAAAACCTGGCGGGGCAGTTCAGGCACAATCCCTAGCCCATATTGATCCATTCTGCCGTCTTGGTTGCGATCCACCGTGAGTTTTTTTGAGGATTGAACTAATTCGGTCCAAGTTTTGGGGGGGCCATTGAGATGGGCCTGGGCCAATGCTGTTTTGTCATAGAACAATGCCAAGGTTGAGAAATCTTTAGGGATGCCATAAAGCTTCCCTTGATAACGAAAGGCATTCAACAAGTTGGGTTCAAAATCGGATAGATGATAGGGCGGTTTAATATAAGCCTCTAAAGGCTCTAACACACCATATTTCATGAATAAGGGTGCTTCAAAAGCTTCAAGGTAAAAGACATCCGGGGCCACATTGCCGATTAATCGGGTGCGGATCACATCCATGTACTGGCTGTTGATGACTTCATGCTTCACGCTGATGTTGGGATTTTGGCTTTCAAAGTCCTTTAGTAATTTGGCCAAAAGTTTGGATTCGCTGGGGCTACTTTGCCATCCACTCAGTTTGATTTCAACGGTTTCGTGCTGCTTGACTTCAGAGCGGCAAGCAGCGGTGCCCAGTAGCAGCAAGACCAAAATCAATCCAGAAAATGCCTTCATGGGACAATAACCCTGCATGATGCTGCATCGATCAGCCAGGTTCTGCTAAAGGTTGCGATCGCACTGTTATCATAGGCTAAAATAGCTCGCTGTCTAATGGCTTGGGCTTCAGCGTTGGCAAGGATTTTTGAGTCATCGCCAGAGTGTTGCGGCCATCCGCTGTGAACCCTGGTTAGACAACGATAATCGCCAATCAATTCAAAAAGCTTTCATATTCATCATGAGCACCAATCCAAAACCAGTAATAGTCATCCCCTTTTTTCAACGCTAAAGCTCGATAACCACCACTTAAACGAACAGACCAGAGATTTTTACCTACTTTCTTGAAGTGCAAGGAGGAATGCATTGGATTGCTTTGCCAAAGCTGGTATGCTGTCCGTGCTTTCTCCCGCATATCTGGAGATAGCTCTGTATAAGCTTTCCAGAAATCAGGCGTTGTCAAAGACTTCATTGAGATGTTCCACTCTATTAGCGGAAATGTCTTCTTCTGCACGGGCAATTAAGCGATCTAGTCTTCCAGATACTAAATCTGCTTCAATTTGACGATCCCACATCTCGTCCAAGTGCGATTGAAGCCATTCAGAAAGCTGCCGAATATCACTTTCTGGCAACTGTTGGATTGCAGCTTCAATCTCTAGCAGCGTAATCATATGCAAAACTCACGAGTTGAGATAATTTGAGTCTAAAATGGTCTCTACTTTATTCTATCAAGAATAAATTTAGCAGATTTTTATTCGCTCGATTGACTGGTTAGCCTTCATCGTTTTCTGGATCTACAGTGAATACGAGTTCATGAATGCACCCAATGCGACGAACAGGTTCGTTATTCTCATTTTCCTCCCACAGACTCCACCTAACAATATCGCATAGCTCTTCATCCTCAATGCAATTGTCATCGAGTTTGTATGAGAGATGGTACAAGAACTGACCAAGCGCTCCTCGAATCACACTCGTAATATCGCCAGGCATGCACCCAAGATCGACAAGCCGCTCGTAGGCATTCACCAACTCTTTAGCACTCTCAAATTCTTTAGCGTCCTGCATCCAACCTTCTAGCCAAGCAGCATCCCCGCTAGAGGGAATCTCATTCCATGCTTGCCGCAGGAATGCAACTCTCACGAGGTTTCCAAGATCTTCATTAACTTCGCAGGCAGCCCATTCCTGGGGATCTTTTACGCCAAGCTTTCAAATAGATATGTCCACTCTTCGATAGAACGAGGCATGGAGATGTTCCTGAGGTCTAGTGGTTCTGAATTTAACGAACGGCTTTGCATTTCCAATCATAATCCATCGCGTGAAGCACCGTTCCGTTGCAATGAAGTGTTAAACCCAAATGATGCGATCGCCCTCTCTATCTCACCAAAAAGCCGAAAGATTTGAGAACATGGCACTGATAATGCTGGCGGGCTAACTATGAATTCTAGGTTCCGAATGCAACTGAGATAGTAAATCACTTTCTATGTCCGCTAATTCTTCCAACCGTTGGTTCACAACATCCACTGCAAAATAAGTGGTGGCCAAGACCCAGTAAATGCCATAATGACGCGCTTCTGAGGCCATTAAACTGCGATAAAACTGGGCCAGTTCCGGTTCTGGACAATGCTGGGCCAATAATCCCAATCGTTCGTGACTGCGGGCTTCAATTAAGGCAGACACCAACAGCGTATCCAATAACCGTTCGGGTTCCTGGCGGCGAACATGGGCATTGAGACCCGATCCATAAGGAGGCGCAGGTAACGGCTTCATGCGAATCCCTCGTCGTTCTAGCCATTGATTGGTCAACTCGAAATGTTCGAGTTCTTCACGGGCGATCGCCGTCAATCGACGCACCAATATTTCATAGGATGGATAGCGAAACATGAGGTTCAGGGCCACCCCCGCTGCCTTCCGTTCACAGTGGGAATGATCCAGCAGAATCGTGTCTAAGTGGGCGATCGCCTGTTCGACCCATTGGGGCGAGGTGGGTTGCTTCAGGAATTTAATGGTGCATACATCTGGCATCGCAAAACCTCACCCGTTATATCCGGGCTAGGGTGACCATTTCGGATTGATCTTGATATTTACCTTGACGATCTGCATAGCTGACATTGCAAGGCTCACCTTCAAAAAATAACAACTGCACAATTCCTTCGCTGGCATAAATACGACAATCAGCACTAGAAGAATTAGAAAATTCTAGAGTCAGATGTCCACGCCATCCTGCTTCAGCAGGGGTTAGATTAGCAATTAATCCAATGCGCGCGTATGTGGACTTACCAATACAGATCACTGATACATTGTCGGGCACAGCTAGCCGCTCCAATGCAACCCCTAAACCATAGGAATGGGCGGGTAAAATAAAATAGCTCCCCTGATCGTCCGTGTGGAGATCCGCTGGTTCTAAATTAGCTGGGTTGAAATTTTTAGGATCTACAATCGTACCTGGAATATGGCGGAAGACGCGAAATTCCTTGGGACTGAGACGAATATCGTAGCCGTAGGACGACAGTCCGTAACTGATCACCCGATGGGAAATCTGAGGAGTCGCCGCATTCAGGGCGACTTGTCGCACCAACTGAGACTCGAAAGGAACAATCATCCCTTGCTGAGCCATTTCCGTAATCCAAGCGTCGTTCTTAATCACAAGCGTAATCGCAACTTTGCTCAACCATTAGCCGTGCCATTTAAGGACAAAAACTGCGACGCAGTTCCGTGACTTGATCGGCACAGTCCAGCAGCGACTGGGGCATCTCTGGACCTGTGAGAATCATATCAATGTGACGGGGGCGTTGTTGAATCAAGGCCAAAACCTCTGCTTCTGGAATTAAGCCCAGACGAATGGCCAAGCTGAGTTCATCCAAAACCGCAAGGGCATAGCGACCGCTTAAAATGGCATCCTGGGTATGCCGCCATAGGGCCGAGAGCGCATCCATTTCATCCGCGTCCAACTCTGGCGTGTCGATACAGCGTGGTAAATTACAACGCAACCATTCCAAGCGCTGGCAGAGCCGAATCGGATGGTCTGGCCCCATCTTAATGCCGCCTTTTAAAAACTGCACCACTAAAACCGAGGTGCCTTGTCCAGCAACCCGCAGCGCTTGGGCCATGACACTGGCGAAAAAATTGCGGTGCGGTGCAGTGACAATTTGAACGAGTCCTTCAACCGCAGAGGAACATTGCGGTTCTAGACTAACCGTGCGAGTCTCAAGCTGAGCGACCATATTGTACGTGACCCAGTCTAAACGTAACGATACAAACCTTTGCCGCAGGCTGGCACAAGCCAGGACGATAACCATAGCGATACAGATGTAGCGCTCACCTGCAAGTTCTCACCATAGTCAACACCATATATAACGATCCGTCAATAGGTTGTGCTTAAATCTTATGCTCTAGCTGGACAAGAGCCGTAACCGCATCGGATCGAGATGGATTTGCCAGGGCAGCGGCTGATTTTTGGGCCAAGCCCACTTCTCCCTAAAGTGGCGGTTTTGAGGGATCCAGAGGGGAGACAAATTGGCGGGCATAGGCACTATCGATCAACCCAGCTATCCTGCTGCGATCGCCTACCTGCTTTCATAGAACGTCAAGCCAAATTGAGCAGTGGGCACAATATTATCAATCATGATCGATGAAGATTGAGGGAGTATGGGCAAGTTCAGCGATGCTGCTTTTGATGGCGACATTGAAACTGTGGCGAAATGGATCGAGGTGAGCAGTAAACAAAAAAATAAAATTAAGGTGTTTGCAGAACCTTTATCATATGCTGCTCAAATGGGACACGTCGAAATCGTTCAGCTTTTTCTCAATGCAGGTGCAGATATCAATTACGTTTTTAAAGAGGGTACAGCGCTTCATTATGCAGCCCAAGGTACAGGTATGCCTGCTCATATCATGGGAGAGAATTCGCAAAATACTGAAGTTGCTAAAATACTGATTGAAGCTGGAACCGATCTGTCTTTAACAGACCATCCCAAAAGCTCTAATTACACAGGTTGGACAGCACTGATGACGGCAGCTTGTCATGGAAGAGCCGCGATCGCCAAGATGTTGATCGCGGCTGGATCAGATATCAATGCCAGAGATAAAACGGGTATGACACCCTTAATGATTGCTGCCGATTTTGGCGCTGTTTCGGTTGCAGAGTTACTGATCCAAGCTGGCGCATTCCTCGATATTAAAGACGATCGCGGTTTAACGGCATTGGGTTACGTTGCTAGAGATATTGACGTAGGAATTGCGGAAATAGAAGAAGAACTGCGACCGATGCAAGCCTTCCAAAAACTTGCGGCAACGCCGGCGGGAGATGCCCAAACCATGTTACCCTCACTTTTTTCCTTCTTGGGAAATGCTGAAAACCTTGAGCGATCGCGGCGGGGACAAATAGCGCGAATGCTACGTCGTGCTGGAGCATCGGACGCAGTCTGCCGG
>JBAVRC010000918.1:0-4547 GCA_049694615.1 Thermosynechococcaceae cyanobacterium
TAAGGTCTCCCGCAAAAATAACTTGAACTATTATAATTATGGAGAAGGTAGTATTTGATAGTTCCACTCCCCATGAAAAGTGTCGTGCTTAATCAGGATGGAGTTAAGCTGCTCCTCACTCACTTGAATACCCGTGGGATATTTCCCTTCATCAAGAGCAGCATTAACTTTTAGCCCTGTCGAAGTCTTCGTACTGGCAATTAAGTTGACAACAACTTCCCGGCTGACTAGCGGCCTACCGCGCCAATTCTCAGTGATTTGAGAAAATAAACGATGCTCAACCTTATTCCATTTACTGGTACCTGGTGGGAAATGACAGATATGTAGCGTTATGCCTAATTCGATTGCTAACTGTTGCAGCTCCCATTTCCATAATTTGCCTCGATAGCTATTACTCCCCCCACAATCGGCAGTAATCATGAGTTCTTCAGCCTCTGGATAAAGTACTTGCCCCATGCGATACCACCACTGCCGAATGGATGTCACGGCAAACTGAGCGGTATCATGGTCAATGCCAACGGTTATCCAGCCTTGATTTTCCGTTATGTCATAGACCCCATAGGGAATCACCTTACCGCTTTGTTTATCCATGAAGTCATGGGTGTTAACCTCAATCGGCATTTTCTTGGGTTGCCAGTCTTGTCCCTCATTTTTGTAATGACCAATCAATTCTTTCTTCTTGGCATCCACTGAAATAACAGGTTGATGACGCTTTTGAAAGTCCGTGACGGTATTGGCAATATGCTGAAATTGGGCATCACGGTCGGGATGATTTTTGCCTTCACGGGTTTTGCGATTGGCCTGTAAGCTGTATCCTAAGGAGTCAAGTAGGGTGCAAACGGTTCTTGGACTCACTCGATGCCCCATCTTCTGAAGTTCTTGGACGAGTTTTGCACTACTTTTACTGGTCCAACATAAAGGCGATTCTGGATCCCCTCGTGTGGCTGGATCGACCAGATACTGGAGATCACTCAGTAGGTTTGGATCAGTTTCAATCAAAGGTTTACGACCTCCGCCAGGGTGACGTATGCCGGCTCGGCGACAGACCGATAAATGTGAGGGTTGAGGCTGCTCTAATTCAGCGATGCCAGCATGAATCGTGGTTCGAGACACTCCAGTCGCACGGGACACACTGGTAATGCCACCATGTCCCCAACTCAGCGCCTCTGCTGCTGTCCATGCCCGTATACTAGCCTCGTTTAGATAGGGCAGGAGTTGTTCATATTTCTGTTGAATGATTGCTTCTGTCGATGCACTCAGCATACTCATTCTTCCAAACTCTTGATGTTTTCAGTCTAGCGTTTGGATAAGAAAACGTTCAGATTATTTTTTCATGACTCCTAAATACACAGTCATTGATGCAGAAACATTAATTGAGGCGGTTAGAACTAATGGATGGAAACTTCAGCCAATCTATACTTCAGCATTAAGAGCACTTGCAGATGAGGATACTAACCTGGAATATGCTGTGTCTATTTCAGGAGACTTTCTTCATCAGCTTTATCTTGAAGTTGTAATAGGAGATTCCCAAATTATTGATCCTCGTGATGCGCTAGTTTTTGAACTACTAAAGATACTTACGAAAAAGCGTTCGACAACAATCTTCATAGAGAGCCTAAATCGAGACATTCAACGAAGATTTGAATTGATGCCACTGCAAAAAAGAGATGTTTTGACAGCCATTTCTGTTTGGGTTAAACAATCGATCATTACATAAGTAATAGCTAAATAATTTATCTATTTTTGATTTGCTATGGTTTCGCGATAAGAATTTGCAAGTCCCTTTTTCTAACGAGCGATCGCCCTGCCAATCGCGGAGCATTTGCAAAGGCTATCGCCGCCATAGCCCAAGAGAATGCGATCGCCCCTCGTCTCTCCTTATGTCTACTGTTTGACAGCCTGCGCGATCGCCTCCAATGCTTCATCGCACCACGCCACCCACTCCTCCTGATAGCGAATACCGCGACGAATAATCAGATGCATATAGAGATCCTTCAGATCGAGGGAAGGAAGATTCTGGGCAAAATGCGCATCTAGTTTTTTGATCTGCTGCACCATTTCCAGGTGGAGCTGTCGCCGCCGTTCAATTTCGCGGATCACCACTTGCGAAGAAACCAAATGCCCTGCCAACCCCATCACCCCTAAATCTTCCCGAATGGCGGTGGGTTCGCAGGGTTTGGTCAGCCAGTCGAGGAGTTCTTGCTGTCCGTCCTCTGTGATGGAATAGATTTTTTTGTCCAGCCGCCCCGGTTGAGGAATGGCTTCATAGGTGACCTTGCCTTGCTGTTCTAGCTTGGTCAATTCGGCATAAACCTGCTGCTGACTCGCTTTCCAGAAGCAACTGCCAAACCCATCGGCAAACTCTTTGGCAACGTCGTAGCCGCTCAGGGGCTGACGCGAGAGAAACGCCAGAATCGTGTGTTTGAGTGCCATCGCTAAAAACTGACTTGACGGATTCAACTCGTTCAGTATACCTTGGTTTTTGTATTCAAAAACTTGAATACAAAAAATGGAGTCAAATATGATTGACATTCCTTGGAAATCGAAAGGGCGATGGTCATTGGCAGCGGCGCTGGCGGTCGGTTGCGTGGTGTTGGCGGGGGGCGGGGTGGCATATCGCCTCGGGATAGGCCGCCCGACACCGCAGACATCGGGTGTGACAGGGGCTGCGCCTACTGTTCAAACGGTCTCTGCTCTGGGGCGATTGGAGCCAGAGGGCGAGGTCATTCAGGTGTTTGCGCCCACATCGGCAGGGGCACGGGTCGCCGCCCTTCGCGTCACTCACGGTCAGCGGATTCGCAAGGGCGATGCGATCGCCGTTCTGGACACCTACGGGCGGCGGTTAGCGGCGCTCCAGGAAGCCCAAGAGCAGGTGAAGGTGGCGCAAGCTCAGCTCAGTCAGGTGGAAGCAGGCGCAAAATCTGGAGAAATTCAGGCCCAGGCGCGGGTGGTCGATCGCCAGCAGGTGGAATTGCAAACCGAAACGAGGGCGCAGGAGACTGCGATCGCCCGTCTGACAGCAGAACTGCGCAATGCCGAACTAGAGGCAAGGCGGTATCAAGTGCTGTATACGGAAGGAGCTGTTTCGGCCTCTGCGCGGGATAGTAAGCAATTAACTGCCGATACGGTGCGACAACAATTCAACGAAGCCCAGGTGAATTTGAGTCGAATTCAGCAATCGCGACAGCAGCAGGTTTCTGAAGCCCAAGCGACGCTCCGCCAGATTGCCGAGGTGCGTCCGGTGGATGTGAAGGTCGCTAAATCGCAGGTAGCTAAGGCGCGAGCGGCGGTAGCTCGGGCACAGGCAGAACTGGATCTCGCAACGGTGCGATCGCCGCAGGCAGGGCAAATCCTGAAAATCCATACTCGCCCTGGAGAACTGGTGGGGACTCAAGGCATCGTTAGTCTGGGGCAAACCGATCGCATGGTGGCCGTGGCAGAGGTGTATGAGTTGGATGTCAGTCGCATTCGTGCCGGACAGACTGCAACCGCGATCAGCAAGAATAATGCTTTTCCAGAGGTGCTGCGCGGAAAGGTTGTCGAAGTTGGGTTAGAAATCGACAAGCAAGATGTATTGAACACCGATCCGGCGGCGCAGTTCGATGCGCGGGTAGTGGAAGTAAAAGTTCGCTTGGATGAGGCGGCTAGCCGTCGGGTCGCCGGTTTAACCAATTTGAGCGTGCAAGTGTCCATTAATGTCCGCTCTTGAAGCCATAGGATACCTGAAATGACTCAAAAGAAAAAGCCGCTGTTTCTCTCCTGGCTACAATTACGCAAAGAACGGGCACGGTTGCTGGTAGCGATCGCCGGGATTAGCTTTGCCGATGTGCTGATGTTTCTGCAAATGGGGTTTCGCGGGGCGTTGTTTAGCAGTGCCGTAGAATTCCACGAGAGTCTGAACGGTGAAATTGTCATGATGAGTAGCCGATCGCGATCGCTGATTTCCCTCGATCGCTTCACAGAACGCCGACTCTATCAAGCGGCAGGCGTAACGGGAGTAGCATCGGTCAGTCCAATTTACCTGAATGCGATCCAGTGGCGGAATCCTGACAATAAAGAGATTTGGGATATCTACGCCATCGGCATCAACCCTGAAGCTCAGGTGTTGAATATTCCTGGGGTAGAAGCTAACCGCAAGCAACTGCGTCAGCCGGATACTGCTTTGTTCAATCAAGGATCGCGTTCAGAATTTGGGGCGATCGCCCAACAGTTTCAGGTAGGAAAGACGATCGCTACCGAAATTAATGAACGCCAAATTCAGATCCGGGGCTTGTTTAAACTGAGTCCAACCTTTGGCATCAATGCCTACTTAGTCACCAGCGATGTCAATTTTTTGCGCATGGCTACTTTTCGTCAAGGCGGACTCATTGACGTAGGCGTGATTAAACTGAAGCCCGGTGCCGATGTCCAGAGGGTCCTCGCGGAGATGCGATCGCGCTTGCCCAAGGATGTCAAAGTGATGACCAAAGCGGATTATGCCAAAGCCGAAGTTGCCTTTTGGAATGCCAGTACGCCTGTTGGCTATACCTTTGATTTGGGTGTCGTCA
>JBAVRC010000919.1:0-7175 GCA_049694615.1 Thermosynechococcaceae cyanobacterium
GATCATTATCTCTTACCTCTCGCTCTAGATCTCAAGATCTCAACCCCACCCTACCATTTCATAGGAACCGCTGAGAGGCGATCGCCACAACAGCTTGAAAGACAACCCGTCTAACGCCAAGCAGCCAACAAATTCTTCAATCGCAAAAACGCCTCCTTCGGACGAAACTCTCGATCCAACAAGCCACCAAACGGCCAAAAACACCCCCGATCCGATAAATCCCACCACCCGACCGCCCGAATCACCAACTTGCTATAGCAAATCGTATAAACCTGCTCCACCCAATCCGCTTGAATCCTTTCGCTCCAAGGCTCATGCCATAGCCCCACCGCCGATTGCATCACCGACTGCTCATCCACACCCGTCGCCGACGAAACCCCCATTTCCGTGATATGAATTGGTTTCCCTAGGGCAATAAACCGCTCCAACAACCGATCCATTTCAAACAAATCTTGGTCAGGATAATAAAGTTGAAGTCCAATCGCCTCAAAAGCAATATTTGCCTCAATGCAGGCTTTTAGATATTGATAAGGACTCCGTTGCGGCGGCGGATTGTAAGCCACATTTTCTGCCCACAGACAACAGCAATTCACAATCCGCACCACATTCGGTGATCCCTGCCGTGCCGCCACCGTCGCCAATCGCGTCAAGTCCAACAACTGCTCCGGCGAAAAATGCAACTCATTGGACCAAGGCACCCCGTGGGCCTCATTCATCACATCGTAATAGGGAATGCGATCGCCATAATGGGTCGTAATCTCAATAATCCGCTGTCGCAACAACGCCTTGATCCGCTCGTAAGGTTGCGATCGCACCCAATCTGGAATGCCAATCTCATGAAACCACGCCAGCGGATGCCCCTTAGGGGTAATGCCCTGACGTTGGAGCCAGTCCACCGTTCCATCCCGCTCCGCAAATTGAGTCTGTCCCGGTTCGGTCTCAAAGGGTTTCCAGTAAAAGGGAATCGTGACCAAGTTAAATAACTGGCTCAACGCCGCATCATAATTAGCCCCCGCCTGGGGATGGCCAAATCCATTGCACCCAAACAACACATCCCCACGACGCGGCTGGTTGCGGATGGTCTGTCGCGCTTTTTCCAGCACCAATACCTCACCCGCCCACAGACTATCGACCAACGCCGCATTGCAATGGCGCAGCATCATCGGCAACGACGACTCCGACTCTGCCAAACGAAGGGCTGCGATCGCCCGCTGTAGCCGTTGTTCCACCCCCGCAGAGAATCGAAATCCCTCAGACTGCCACTGTCGCAGTGCCGATTGAACCCGGTGAATCCGCGTTTGAGCAAAGGCTAGGTTTAAGTTGGACGGCACAGTGGCTGGGGTATAGCCCCGCCCGTCCCCATCCGCATAAAGGGTCACCTCACCAAACCCATCCACGGGCAACCGTAGGGCGATCGCAAAGGGCAACGTTGGGGGAACCTGCGATCGCAACACCCCTAGTTCAACCTGACGGGGTGGATTCGGGAGCGGTTCGTCCTGTAAATCCAGAAAATAGAGCTGATTCAACCCATAGCGGCCTAGCGGCGTTCCATCTGCCAGCCAAGCCTGAAATTTGAGCGGAAAAAACTTAACACCAGACGCCTGCAAAGGGTTTTGACGCGCTAAAAATAATGCAGCGCCCGCGCCGCCGCCCAACTGTAAAACCCGACGCCGATGCATATTATCCCCTTAAACAGGAGCGGCCTGCTGCATCCAAGATCGCCTGAATAAAGTGTAAGTACCCCCCTGGGAGCGAACACTCCAACATCCAACCTCAAAAACAGACAGGCTATACTCCTTAATCGGGATCGCTCCCATCCGTATCCTACTGGATTCCGCAAAACAGTATCCAGCCAGATCGTCATTTATGTGATGAACGAGTTAACGCAGCCCCGTCCATATATAAGGATACCCAGACGAGACGGATGAATGAACATTCCCCTTTAACAAGCGTGAGCAATCACCTGATTGATGCTGGCAGATTTATAGCCCCATAGCAGGGTAACCCAGCATCAGCTTGTTAAGATTTTCCGTATTTTGGATATATTTAACAGATCTTTCTGCAAACTACCTCTTACAGTAATTCTGTATCTGTAGAGATAATCGCCTAGATCATATGGACATTTCACAATTTTCAAAAACAGCCATCGATGTGCTGACCCAGTTTGGGCTAAAACTACTGGGAGCCATTCTGCTCTGGATCATCGGCCAAAAGTTAATTGATTTTGTCGTGAGCTTAATACGACGGGGTATGCGGGGGGGCACCGTTGACCCTACCTTGATCAACTACCTCGTCTCCATCCTCTCCATCACCCTGAGAGTGATTCTGATCGTTGCCATTCTCAGCCTATTTGGGATTGAAACCACGTCCTTTGCGGCATTGCTCGCAGGTGCTGGTCTTGCGATCGGGGCAGCTTGGAGCGGTATGTTGTCAAACTTCGCCGCTGGCGTCTTTCTCGTCATTTTTCGCCCCTTTAAGTTGGGGGACTTTATCACCGCTGGCGGCGTGACCGGCACCGTTGTAGAGTTGGGCATGTTTACTACCACAGTCAACACCCCCGATAACGTGCAAACCATTATTGGCAATAACAAAATCCTCGCCGACAACATCCAAAACTTTTCAACCAATCCTTACCGCCGCGTCGATTTAGTCGCCCAACTCAATCACACGGTCGATCCACAAGATGCCATACGCCTCTTGAAGGAAAAACTGAGCGCCATTCCAAACGTCTTAACCAGTCCAGCACCCGATGTCGAAATTCTAGAATTCAACTTGGCTGGCCCCGTTCTAGCTGTCCGACCTTACTGCAGCAATGACCACTACTGGCAAGTGTATTTCGACACCAACCGGACCATTCGCGAAACCTTTGGCGAAGCTGGTTTCCCAGCCCCAGAGCAACACTATGCCATTCGTAACTAGCCTCTCGCAATTTGTCTATCTCGTTAGCGCTGAAACGACCAAGCTGGGGGGCTATTCCTAACCCAAGGAATAGAACACAATGAATCATCCAACAACAAACCCGCGACAAAACAAATTGTCGCGGGTTTGCAGTAAAGGCAAACGATTGTGCCCTAAACGCGGCTGGGAGAACGGAACTTAATCTTTGTTCATCCAGCTAAACATCGCGCGCAAGTCTTTGCCGACTTCTTCAATGGGATGTTCCGCTTCGCGACGACGCATGGCTGTGAAGCCCGCTTTCCCTGACATATTCTCCACCACAAATTCACGGGCAAACTGGCCCGTCTGAATTTCTTGCAACACCTTTTTCATCTCGGCTTTGGTGGTGTCGTTCACAATCCGAGGCCCACGGGTATAGTCGCCATATTCGGCTGTGTTGGAGATGCTGTCTCGCATTTTGGCCAAACCGCCTTCTACCACCAAGTCCACAATGAGTTTGACTTCATGAAGACATTCAAAGTAGGCCAGTTCCGGTTGATAGCCCGCTTCGACTAAGGTTTCAAACCCGGCTTTAATCAAGGCACTCAAGCCGCCGCATAACACAGCCTGTTCACCAAACAGGTCGGTTTCGGTTTCTTCGCGGAAGGTGGTTTCCAAAATCCCGGCGCGGGTGCCGCCAATGCCTTTAGCGTAAGCCATGGCGCGATCGCGGGCTTGACCGGAGGCATCTTGGTAAATGGCAAACAATGCGGGTACACCTTCGCCTTGGGCATAGGTTCGACGCACCAAATGGCCAGGACCTTTGGGGGCAATCATCACCACATCCACATTTTTGGGCGGTACCACCTGAGCAAAATGAATATTAAACCCGTGGGCAAAGGCCAACACCTTACCTTCTGTCAAATGAGGCGCAATTTCGTTGGCATACACCGTGCGTTGCACTTCATCAGGCAACAGGATCATGATAAAGTCAGCCGCTTTCGCCGCATCGGCCACGGAATGCACCGCTAGACCAGCTTCTTTGGCATACTCAACCGACTTGCTGCCTTCGTATAGCCCCACAATGACATTGACGCCGCTGTCTTTGAGGTTCAAAGCATGGGCATGGCCTTGGGAACCGTAGCCAATGATAGCAATTGTTTTATTGGCCAATAGGTCGAGATTGGCGTCAGCATCGTAATACATGCGGGCCATAAATAAGATGTCTCCTTCCAGCAAGCGTAGATGTGGGGGTGCAAACTTATTATTTTACTGCGAAAGGGGGTAGCAATTAGACCTGCTTGCCTAGAATGATCAGGTCTCGCTCTATTCCCTCCAACAGCGCCACACCGGGCAGCATTCCCCAGTGCTGAAACCCAAACTTGGCAAATAGGGAGAGACTCGGTTGATTGTGACCAAAAACGAAAGCCAATAAGCGATCGAGGTTGAGATGTGGGGCTTGGGCGATCGCCGTTCCCAACAAAAAAGACCCCAATCCACAACCACGCATCGCCTCATCGATATAAAGACTGATTTCAGCAGTTTTGTCGTAAGCCGGACGCCCATAAAAATTCGACACACTTAACCAACCCGCCACACCCTGATCCTCGGTTTCAACCACCCACAGCGGACGACAGGGGTGTTGATGGGCTTCAAACCATGGCAAGCGACTTTCAACCGATACCGGGTCTAAATCAGCGGTGACCAGACGCGACGGGATCGTGGCGTTGTAAATGTCCACAATTCTCGGCAAGTCTGCCAAGGTGGCCAAGCGGATGATCCATGGATGGCCAGGGCGTTGCCATTGCTGCACAATCACTGCCCACCCATCTACTTCTTCTTTTTCTTTTGCTTGCCCTTTTTACCTTTCGTCTGCCCAGGTCCACCAAACCCCAACGGTTCCTTAGATTGCGATTCCCACAGATCCAGCAACTTGCCCCACTTTTGTATTTCAGGATTAATTGGGAGCTGAAACGCCTCTGGCGCAAAGTCTTTTTTTTGCTTTAAGCCCAACTCGACCTGAACCGATGCCCAAGTCCCCACAACCATCTCATCGACGTTTTTGGATGTAAATGCCTGCTCCATGAGCGGAGCAGCCTCTACCACCTGCCAATCGAGCAGAGGACAAATGAGTAGCGCGTTGAAAAACGATTCATTATCTGCAAAATTGCCCAACGCCTCCGTTATGGGCGAAATACACGCATCGCGATATTCAGGATAAGCCTCGACAATTTTTTCTAAGCAATTCACCGCTGTGGCTCGCGGCCAAGCTTCATTTGCAGCGTTGAGTAAATATTCGGATAGATCGGGGATGGCTTGAGGTCCAATCATGCCATACACCAGTGGCAACTCCTCGATTGCCCATTCATTTTCGCGGTCGACAAATAGCTGCATCAAAGGCTTAATAGCTGCAACAGAGCGCAGTTGTCCCAGCGATCGCCATGCATGAACGGGTGCCCATACCTCAATCCCTTCTTTTTCCCAAAAGGAAAGATCGGTTGCCATCCGAATTAATTCCGGCTCGTTGACTGAGGTTAAACCCAACTCAGCGGGATAATCGGGCCAATTGCGGGAATCCATTTCCCGGCAGTTGCCAAAACTAAAAAGCTTCGACACGGGGTCAGAGTAGGTCGTTGAATTCATAACGTAGCCATCAACGGGATTTGTCCCACCTTTCTACCATAATCTAGGCATGGCCAACCCGGTCTAGCAAACCTTTATCAAGGCAGCCTTGACCGAGTTGTTTCCCCAAACTATAGATAAGAGCGTGACTGCCGCAACGCTTCCTGCCGATCCAGCATAATCTGCTTAAACCCCTGCACCCAACGATCCAACCAAGGCCACTGGTGGGACACAGGTGCAGCCCAGCGGACAACCATCTCGGTCAACCAAGGGGCTACACGATTCGCCAAAATGGCCAGATGGCCCTGCCAGCCCACTGCAATTTCGGGGGAATCCCGTTCCAGACCTGTCATCAAGACCTGGGCCACTTGCTGTGGAGTCATCCGAACCATCCAGCGGAATCGATCTAGCCCCTGTACCATATCCGTATCGGTCAGAGACGGCAACAAGGCCATGACTTGGACCTGTCGCTCCGCCAACTCGCCCCGTAGGGCTTGGGTGAATCCCAAAATGGCAAACTTGGTGGCTGAATAAGTCGCCATCGTCGGGGCCGCAATTTTCCCCATCAAACTGGAGACATTCACGATCGCCCCTTCTTGTCGGGCCGCCATCCGTCGCGCCACCTGACGGGTAATGGCATACATGCCCATCAAATTAGTATCGAGTTCAGCCTGCACCGTTGGCAAATGCGATCGCAAAAACGACGCTTGATGGGCCACGCCCGCACAATTCACCAGAATATGAATCGGGCCGTAGTCCCGCCAAGCCTGGGCGATCGCCACACTCACTTCCGCCTGTTGGGTGAGATCTAACGGAATGGCGATCGCCTCTACCCCCAACGCAGTCAGTTCTGCAGCAACCTCCTCTAGGTGCGCCCGATTACGAGCCACCAGCAGTACCCGCTGAATCCCCTGATGGGCGAATTCAACCGCGATCGCCCGCCCAATACCGCGAGACGCTCCCGTCACTAACGCCGTTTTTCCTTGAATTTTCATCAATCTTTCCTCCTCAAATTAGGTTTCGCTGTGGGTCATAGCCCCACCGAAGCCGAATGCAAAGTGCTCCAGCCAACCGCGAAACTGAATATCGTATCGGCATCGTGAAACGTCAACCGATACAGATGAATTTGAATAGTCTTCAAGTCCCGAAAGGCACACACCGCCCAGACCTATCAAAGTCCAGGCAACCAAAAGACTTCAGCCTCGGATTCGTGCTTCGGAATAACAAAAATCTGAAATCGGCAGACCTTGAGCGACAAACCCTAGCTCAAGTGCCTTCAAAAAATGAACTCAAGACACATTCAACAACAATGGGGCGATCAATTGAGCTTCGGATAGCCGATTAACCAAATCTCATCCCCAGCCAGTAAAGCAACGAGCCTGGGGAGAGCAGATTCACATGCATGACTTTGCCTCCTTTGCAAGTATCATGGACCGTTACGTTACAGACGTTAACATCTGTTTTTGGTTTCCGCAATGTTTCTTCAAAAATAGACTGGAATTTTTACACCTTAGATCCAACCCTAGACAATAAAACGACGCTATAACAACGATTGTGTGTCTTAACAAGATTATCAAGCTTTCCTGACCATACGGATCCCCAGGGATTGATCGCGATCGCTCCAGGCCCAAACCAACCCACTGATACGCAACAAAACAGGCAAGTCACTCCCAGTG
>JBAVRC010000920.1:0-11108 GCA_049694615.1 Thermosynechococcaceae cyanobacterium
ACCCCTTGTGGCGGTGGGGATGATCCGGTCGAAGTGAGGCTCGATTGGCAACTACTGACGAAGCCCAATAATCCGACGAGACTCGATAGGCGGACCAACGGTTGATGCAATTTCATAACTTTCGATATCAATTGGGATCTCAATAGTTGAGAATTATTCCTAACTATCTGGATGTCTTAGCCTAGCGGCTGTTGAATCCCGATGTCAATCCCATCGGGCCAGATGATTTCAGAATCTGCGGGGGCATGGGCCTTGCAGCCCGGATGCTGGAAAACGGACGTACAGGAGCTAGGATAGGGAAGGTTTCTCGGAGATTTTTTGATGACTCGGAGCAAGCTGTCTGATCTCGAAAAACAAGAAATTATCTCGCTGTTCGAGCAAGAACAGGAGACTATTTCTGGTTTAGCCCAACGGTACCAAGTCAGTGCTTCTACCATTCGACGCCTACTCAAACCTGTTGCACTGGAACCGATGGCCGTGATGGCGGATGCTCCAGCCGTAGACGAACCGCCCGTCATCATCAAGCCTAAACCCGTGCCGCGTCGGCCCGAGGTCAAGTCCCTTTCGGAGGGGCCAGACAGCGATCGCGAGTCTGAAGCGCATTCCGTTTCTCGGACCCCCACGTTTTCGCCCGCCGCGAACAAACCCCAAAAGGTCTTGGAAGAACGGGATCCACCGCGAGTTGTGCGGCGTCGGAGCGTTGCCGAGTCAGCAGACGCTGAGCCGTTGGGCGCAGGGTTTGCGTTAGATGACCCGGAACCCACTCTGACCGCTGAAGACTTGCTGGCAGAGCCAATCTCGTTTAGCGAGTTGCCCCATGACCGAGATGAAATTAACGCCATCATTGAAGAAATTGGTCATGCCTTAGAGGGACGGTTTGCAGACTCGCCCCTGGTTGATGAGGACGACGAGGAGGACGACGACGACGACGATTTCGATGCATTGGAAGAGGATGTCAATGATTTAGACGAATTGGACGGGTTTGACGATTTTGATGATGCGGGTGATACCTTAGCGACTTCGGCAAAAGCGATACAATTACAGCCCGAAGTCTTTGTTGAGGTGATGCCATTGGATCAAGCCGTCTTGCCTAAAACTTGTTATCTGGTTGTGGATCGAACCGCTGAACTGGTCACGCGCCCCCTGAAAGACTTTGCTGAATTAGGGCAAATTCCTGAACATGAAATTCAATCCCGGACGTTGCCTGTGTTCGACAACCACCGCATTGCCCGACGATTTTCCCATCGGACGCAGCGGATCATCAAAGTTCCCAATGGAAATATGCTCCGAGCCGCCTGTGCCCAGTTGTCGGCTAAAGGCATTACCCGTTTACTGGTTAATGGTCGTATTTACGCACTTTAGCGCGTCTCAGGGCATCTATTTCCCCAGATCGGGAACGGACGCTTCAAGGACAAGCATAGAGGGCTTAGGCTATGATGGCTCCATGAAAATCTGTGGTCATGAAAGCTTGACGACCTTTCGAACGATTTAAATCACTTCATCAGACTTCACTCACGCCTATGAAAGCCATGATATTAGCGGCTGGGAAAGGTACCCGCGTCCGCCCTATTACCTACACCATTCCCAAGCCCATGATTCCCATCTTGCAAAAGCCAGTGATGGAGTTTTTGGTTGAGTTGTTGCGTCAGCATGGGTTCGACCAGATTATGGTGAATGTGAGCCATCTGGCAGCGGAAATTGAAAACTATTTTCGGGATGGACAACGGTTTGGCGTAGAAATTGCCTATTCCTTTGAAGGACGCATTGCCGATGGCGTTTTAGAAGGCGAAGCCATTGGCTCTGCGGGCGGCATGCGTCGAATTCAGGATTTTTCGCCGTTTTTCGACGATACCTTTGTGGTACTGTGCGGCGATGCGCTGATTGATTTGGACTTGACCGCAGCCCTAAAATGGCATCGCGAAAAGGGGGCGATCGCCACGGTGGTGATGAAAACCGTCGATCCCAGCGAGGTGTCCAGTTATGGGGTGGTGGTGACGGATGCAGAAGGACGCATTAAAGCCTTTCAGGAAAAACCAGCGGTTGAAGATGCCCTGAGCAACAACATCAATACGGGGATCTATATCTTTGAACCGGAAGTGCTGGATTATATTCCCTCTGGGGAAGTGTACGACATCGGGAGCGATTTATTCCCCAAGCTGGTCGAAATCGGAGCACCCTTTTATGCCATTCCTATGGATTTTCAGTGGGTTGATATTGGGCGCGTCCCAGACTATTGGCATGCAGTGCGCAGCGTTTTAGCCGGGGAGGTCAAAAATGTGTCGATTCCCGGTCGAGAGGTCGCACCAGGGATCTATACCGGTCTGAATGTCTCGGTGAACTGGGATAAGGTCAATATTCGGGGTCCGGTCTACATCGGCGGGATGACCAAAATCGAAGATGGAGCCACGGTGATTGGCCCTGCCATGATTGGCCCCAACTGCTGGATCTGCGGTGGCGCAACCGTGGATAACAGCGTGATTTTCGAGTATTCCCGCCTAGGCCCGAATGTCCGGTTGGTGGATAAGCTGGTGTTCGGACGTTACTGTGTGGACAAGACGGGTGCCGCCATCGATGTCCGGGCAGCGGCCCTGGATTGGCTCATTACGGATGCCCGTCAAGATGCAGCTTTGCATAACCTAGACTTGAATTTGCAGCTGATGTCCCAGTTGGCAGAGCGATCGCCTCTGTAGCCGCAAAAAAACAGGCGACGGTTCAACCGTCACCTGGCCATAGGGGTATGCGTTAGCGAGTTGCTTATGCGCCAACGGCTTCTTTGGCGGCGTAGAGCACTTCAGCGCTAATTTCGGCGAACCCGCGATCGCGGGCAAATTTTTCGGTATTCCGTTTCACTTTGCCGCGCACAAACCCTGGGATCTTATTGAGTTCGGCCTGTCCATCGGGGGTCCAACTGAGGTCGGACTCCGCCGACATGGTTTTGGTAATGCCTTCTTTGGTATCGTGGCCGCCAAAGATCTCCAATAGGTGATCTTCCATGCCCAAGGTGAAAGAGTTGTAGACCAAATCCACGACCTGATTGGCTCCTTCATAACCCAGATAGGGCCGATAGCCCACGGGAAAGTTCTGGATGTGAATGGGGGCGGCAATGACCCCACAGGGAATGTCCAGACGTTTCCCCACATGACGTTCCATTTGGGTGCCAAAAATGGCGGAGGGTTCCAGCTTGGCAATGCGATCCGCAATTTCGCCGTTATTTTCGCTAATCAGGACTTCGTCGCAGTACTCACTCACCTGTTCCCGGAACCAATCGGCATCGTATTTACAATAGGTACCGGCCAGAACCACATGGATGCCCATTTCGCGAGCCAGAATTTTGGTCATGGCAGCGGCATGGGTATTGTCGCCAAAGACAACCGCTTTTTTGCCCGTCAGATTTTGACAGTCGATGGAGCGAGAAAACCAAGCGGCTTGGGACACAAATCGGGTTTGGGTGTCAATGTAGTTTTCGTAATCGACATTGGCCCCCTGGGCGTTGAGCACCTTCTGGATGGCCCGAATACACCGGGCGGTTTCCACAATCCCCATGGGGGTGATGTCCACATAGGGCATGCCAAATTCCTTTTCCAGGTAGTGGGCGCTCATCATCCCGATTTCGCGGTAGGGGATCAGGTTAAACCAAGCCTGGGGCAAGCGCTTCAGGTTATGAACCGAGGCCCCTTCTGGGATTATTTCGTTGACTTCAATACCTAAATCGGCCATCAACCGCTTGAGTTCCGTTGCATCGTGGTTGTTGTGAAACCCCAGAGTGGTCATACCCAAGATATTCACGGAGGGTTTTTCGGTTTTTCCGTCCGGCAGATTGCCTTCTTTGCGGGCTTTAGCTAAATAGAACTGCACAACCTGTTCCAGGGTGCGATCAGCCGCTTGCAGTTCATTGACCCGATAGTGGTTAACATCGGCCAATAGCACGTCGCCTTGGGCGCTCATAGAGGCCCGTTCCACAAAGTTTTGCAGATCTTCTTGCAAAATGCTGGAGGTGCAGGTGGGGGTCAAGACAATGAGGTCGGGATGCTCTTCGGCATCTTTGCGGGTAATGTTATCGACCACTTTTTCCTGAGAGCCGCGAGCCAACACATGGCGATCCACAACACTGATCGTCACTGGCGTAAAGTCGCGTTCGCGTTCTAGCATCGAACGCATGACGTTAAAGTAGTCGTCTCCTAAGGGCGCATGCATGATGCCATGCACGTTCTTAAATGAACTTGCAATGCGTAATGTGCCAATGTGCGCTGGCCCCGCATACATCCAGTAAGCCAATTTCATAGCTTGTAACTCCCTTCTCCGATGTGCGTGCTCAATGAGTGCAATGATTCTGAAGCCTACTGCTACTCACCCTAACGTCGAAGGGTAAGCGGCTCCCGGATGTCGCAATAATATTTGATATTTTGTGGCGCGATACGGTTTATGGGCGACGCCTGGAGCTAGAGCCCTGCAGCAAACACCTGGATCTCTTGTCAACATTCGGACGAAGCCACAAAAAAAGCCACCTCTGGGAGGTGGCTTACGAAAAACTGGGAACGCGCAGAGAAACTTAACTATGCACAACGAGTTTGACGTTCGCATTTTGTAAGCCGGGACGTTTTGCTTCCACCAGTGTTTTATTAATGGCGTATTTTTGGTTAATGGAATTAATTAATTCCGTTTGATTATGTTTCTTCGCAACGCCCCAAAGGTCAGCGATCAGATCAAAGGTACCATCGGTATTTTTAGACCAGCCTAAATCGTATTCGCCTTCCAGAACAGCAACGATATCGGCCCGTACCCGTTGACCGTGATAACCACGTACATCAGCTTCGCACTTAACCTGAACGCCTAGATCTTTGAGCGAAGCTTTCAAGATTTCAGAATCGGTGATTTTGGTGCGAAGGGTGCTGAAGTGAGACATGACAATGGTCCTCCACTAATAGTGATATGTACAACGTTTGACTGAGGGTGCCGCAACTTAATTAAATGCGGCTATGGACATCAACTAGCTGGGGGCTAGTTTTTCCTCCCGATGGGTTCAGGAGAAAACTTGTTAAAACTCCAGTCGCTGATATTCAGCAACGGAGGCGGCGGCAGGCCGTGCACGCTGTCTGGCCCAATCCCTCAGGGCACTCACCTGCTCGGTCATTGTCTTGGACAACGGCATAGTGGAGCGACTGGCCGCAATAATATCGAGTTGAGTAAACTCCCGGTCTTGGGCAAAGGCTTCGTACATGGCTGCAACAATCGCTTGTTCGATTTCAGCTCCAGAAAATCCTTCGCAGACGTTGGCAAGTTGCTCAATATCGAAACGCTCAATTTCCTCACGTCGTTTCGATAAATGAATCCGAAAAATCTCTTCGCGTTCTTCCTTGGTGGGCAAATCCACAAAGAAGATTTCGTCAAACCGACCTTTGCGCAAAAACTCTCCCGGTAACCGTTCAACCCGATTGGCCGTGGCCATGACAAAAACAGGAGAGGTTTTCTCTTGCATCCAGGTCAAGAAGGAGCCAAAAATTCGGCTGGAGGTTCCACCATCGGAATCGGCAGATCCGGCTCCACCGGCAAAGGCTTTATCCATTTCGTCGATGAATAAAATAGCCGGAGAAATGGACTCTGCAGTTTTCAGTGCGCCCCGTAAATTGGCTTCCGACCGTCCCACGGTAGAACCGTCGTAAACACGACCCATATCCAGTCGCAGCAGGGGTAAGCCCCAAAGGAGCGACGTTGTTTTCGCGATGAGAGACTTGCCGCAACCCGGTACACCCAGAATCAACATGCCTTTCGGCTGGGGCAGCCCGTAAGCCCGTGCCCGTTCGGTAAAGGCGTAGGAGCGTTGCTGTAACCATCGCTTGAGTTCGTCTAACCCACCCACGGATTCCAGCGTCTCATCGACATCAATGAACTCTAAAATACCGTTCCGCCGAATCAGTTGCTTTTTCTCGGAAAGGATAATCCCAACTTCCGATTCCGTCAGTCGTCCCGCTGTGACCTTGGCCTTTTGATAAACTTTTTCGGCTTCGTCTTTGGTTAAACCGAGTGCTGCTTTCAGCAGTTTTTCGCGCACCTCTGCCATCAGGCGATTGGGGGCTGTATGCCGCAACTGCTCCGATAGCACTTCATCCAGCTCAGCAATGGTGGGCAAAGGAAAGTCTAAGACAACAATGTCTTTTTCCAGTTCGACCGGAATTTGTTGGACTGGAGACATGAAAATAATGGTTTTAGCGGTGCCCTTAAAGCACACCACCGCATCCCGCAGCCACCGCACCACTTCAGGACTATCCAAAAAGGGATGCAAATCTTTGAAGACAAAGAGGGCCGATTCTTTCTCCCGCAAGGCTGTTTGAATGGCCATCTGCGGTGAGACCGTACTGTGATGGGCAACATGGCGCGGCTGGCCAAATTCCACTAAACCATGGGTCATCGTCCAGACAAACACCCGACGCTGGGGCTTTTCTTCCTGAGCAAGGGCGGCGATCGCCTCTTCTGCTCGCTCTTCTTCTGGGGTAACCAGGTAAATCAGGGGATATTGAGCTTTTACGAGAACCTTTAGCTCTTCTCTCATAGCCTTTACCTCAAGATCGAGTCGGCGAGCCGCTCAGGTGTATTCAGCCGTTACATCGTGCCATCAGTCCTAGTCAAATCCGAGGGTTGACACCCAACGGGGTACTACACGCTGGCCGGAACGAGGGTTTCCGACGGAGTCGCTTGTACGGGCAGACCTTCATCGCCCAAAATTCCAGGTTGACGCTTCAGACTCGTGAGTTCATTAGCGCGCAAGATGACCGAAGAGGCACATTCAGGACAGCTATACACTTGGTGTGTATTCCCGAATGCCGATGCTTCTACTTCTTCCACCGCTTCTGAGTGATGCAGGTAAAACGCCAGGGCACGTTCCGCAATCGCAGACATGGGTTCGGTTTCGACTGCCGCCTTAATCTTAAGCTCACGATGTAGCTCAGGCGGCAAATATAACGTTACTTTCTGTTTGTCTTGCATAGATTTACACGTTTGGACCCCGGTGCGTAGTCACCAGCTTAATGGGTTCTCCCAGTGACGTCAAGACAGCATACCGTCTTGACGTCAAAATTGATACATTACTTAACAAAAGGAGTTTAGCCAGTCTGTGTAGTCTTTGGGGCAGGAATTCAGTATCATCTGGCTGCTGGAGCAAGTTGGTAGAGGGAATGTTCCTTCATGTTGCCGTTTCCCTATTCGCCATTGGAGTGGCCCAGGTTAGATTCGCTTCACATCTGGTCTGCAACAGTTCCGACTGAGGTCCAGATTATGGCCGACTGTTATGCGCTGTTGAGTCCAGAGGAACAGGCCCGAACGAATCGGTATCTGGTCGATTCGGCACGACGCCAATTTGCAGTGGGACGTGGATTATTGCGCTGCTTGCTCGGACGATATCTCCAGCAAGATCCTCGGACCATCCCCTTGAGCTACTCGGATCGGGGTAAGCCGCAACTGATGGCAGACCCCCCGGTTCTGCTCCAGTTCAATGTGTCCCATTCTCAAGATTGGGTGGTTTATGCCGTGAGTGCGCATCATCCCGTCGGCATTGACACGGAATGGATCAATCCACAGCTAGACTATCGGCCCATTGCCCAACGCATTTTGTCGGACAGCGATTGGGGCCGCTTTAAAATCTTACCGGTTCACCAACAACCTGTGGCCTTTTTTAAGATTTGGTCCCGGATGGAGGCGGTGATTAAGCTCTGTGGCCAAGGATTATTCAAAGGATTAGAGACCTGCGGCGTGCCCATTGCGGTTCACACGGAAGGACAGTGGACCGATGCCCCAGACACCTCAGTTTGGGTGCAGGATTTAGCAATAAGAGACTCGTTTGCAACAGCGATCGCACTCCCTGAGCCACCCCAGCAGATCGAGACCTATGAATGGCCATGGACTTCATCTCAATAAAGGCTCCAGTGCAGGCCAATCTCCGGGTCCACTGGCAACAATCGACATCTGCCGACCGACCTCGGCATAGGAGAGCATCAGATGCAGATACGGTTCAGGCCAGACCGTCAACCGATCCGGCCATTCGATGGCAACAATGCCGGGGGCTACCTCTGTGGCGTCCCAATAGGTTTCCAAGTGTAAATCTTGGACCTCCTCCGGGCTGAGGCGATAGAGATCCAAATGATAGAGGGGAATGCGACCTTCAGGATATTCATGGATCAAGGCAAAGGTGGGACTGGCGATCGCATCGGTAATGCCCAAGCCTGCACCGATCCCTTGAACCAGCGTGGTTTTACCACTGCCCAAGTCGCCTGAAAGCATCAATATTGATCCGGGATTCAGGATCTGTCCCAACTTCTGTCCGACCCGTTGGGTTTGTTCAAGATCCGAAAGAGACAAAATAAAGGGAGCTAAGTCAGTCATCGGCACCCACCATGCGAGTCGCTATCTTATCCCAAGATGCTGCCCTTTACTCAACCCATCGGTTGACCGAAGCGGGTCTGAAACGCGGTCACGATATTCATGTTATCGATTTTCTGCGATGCACAGCGGTGTTGCGAACAGCGATGCCGCAGGTTTGGTACAAGGGGGAATGCTGCCCGCCCTTCGATGCCGTGATTCCGCGTATTGGTCCCAGCAAAACCCTCTATGGCATAGCGATTGCGCGCCAGTTTGAAATGATGGGAGTGCCTGTCCTGAACCCCACACAGGCGATCGCCTGCGCCAGGGACAAATGGCAGTGCTATCAAGTGTTAACCCAAGCAGGACTACCCTTACCCGCCACAGGGTTGACCTATTCCAGCCGAGAGATTGAAACCCTTTTGACAGCCTTAGGATCCCGCTCGCTGGTGCTCAAGTTGCTCAATGGAAGTCATGGCGTTGGGGTGATGCTCGCCGAGACGGTCCAGTCGGCGCGGGCCTTGTTTGAAGCGTTCCGAGGCGTTGAGGCGGATGTCTTGGTTCAAGAATGTATGGATGAGGCCCGTGGGACCGACCTGCGTTGTTTTGTCATTAACCATCAGGTGGTGGCTGCCATTCAACGGAAAGGCGCGTTGGGCGAATTCCGCGCTAATCTGCATCAGGGCGGAACCGCTCATCCGATTCAACCTACCCCGGAAGAAGCAGCGATCGCCGTCCAGGCCGCGCAAGCCATTGGACTTCGCGTCGCTGGGGTGGATCTCTTGCGCACCTACGAGGGACCAGTGGTGATTGAGGTCAACGCATCGCCGGGATTGGAGGGAATTGAGAAAGTCACCCAAATCGATCTGGCCGATCAGATCATGAATTGCCTCGAACCGTTAGCACGCAAGTCCTCCATTTGATCGGTTTTGATCGCAAAAGACCTGCACTCACCCTTACCCTGACCTGCTTCAGGCGACCCGTCAGGTTCAGGGTGCGCCCGATGACCCAAAATAGAAGTATGGGCAGACCATTTGGGTCAGCAGCCCATCGAACCCGCTCGGATCTTCAACCGCAATCATGAATATCGCTCAAGCTATTGCTCAGGAACTCTCGCTCCAGAATTTTCAGGTTCAAAATGCCCTAGAGTTGTTTGCCGAGGGGGCAACCGTTCCATTCATTGCTCGCTACCGCAAAGAACGCACGGGAGAAATGGACGAAACCCAACTGCGGCAGTTATCGGAGCGATATACCTATCTCACAGAACTCGAAGATCGCAAAGTCAGCATTCTGGCTGAAATTGAGCAGCAAGGCAAACTCACCGATGAACTGAAGGCCCAAATTACCCGTTGTCTCCAGAAGACCGAACTGGAAGATCTGTATTTGCCCTACAAGCCAAAACGTCGGACCCGCGCTGCGATCGCCCGCGAGAAAGGTCTGGAACCGTTAGCCTTGTTCATTCAATCCCTCAATCACCCCAAAGCCCAACCCCAGTCCCTGGAAACTGAAGCCGCCCAATACCTGGACCCGGAGAAGGGAATTATCACCGCTGCCGATGCATTGAAAGGGGCCGCCGATATTTTGGCCGAGGCGATCGCCGAGAAAGCCGAACTTCGGGCTGATTTACGGCGACAAATTTGGCAGATGGGGGTCTTTGCATCGCGGATGAAAGGCGACCAACCTGAAGGTTCCACAAAGTACGAAATGTATCGCAATTACCAAGCCAAGGTCGCCAAGATTCCCTCCCATAATTTGCTGGCACTCTATCGCGGAGAAGCGGAAGATATTTTGCAGGTGGACCTGGAATTTGAGGGCGATCGCCTCTTGGACGAGATAGTCCAGCGGGAAATTCGGACACGGATTCCCGACGTGCAGACGTTTTACCAGGATGCGATCAAAGATGCCTTTACGCGGCTGATCAAACCCTCCTTGCTCAACGATATTCGCAGCGAATGCAAGCGTGCAGCAGATTTAGCCTCCATCGAAACCTTTGAGGAAAATCTGCGCCATTTGTTGCTCTCCAGTCCGGCAGGGATGAAGCCCACGTTGGGTATCGATCCAGGGTTTCGCACGGGATGTAAGGTGGCCGCGTTGGATCCGACAGGTCAGTTTCTGGATTATCAAGCCGTTTTTCCACATCAGTCCGCCGCACAACGGGAAACGGCGGCACGGACCCTGAGACGCATGATTACCCAGCACCACATTGAACTGATTGCCATCGGAAATGGGACCGCCAGCCGCGAAACCGATGTCTTTGTGGGGGAGGTACTCAAAACCTTGGACCATAAACCCATTAAGGTGATTGTCAGCGAGGCCGGGGCTTCGGTCTATTCAGCCAGCGAAGTGGCGATCGCCGAGTTCCCGGAGTTAGATGTGACGGTACGAGGAGCTATTAGCATTGCGCGACGGTTGCAAGACCCCTTGGCCGAACTGGTGAAAATAGACCCCAAATCCATTGGCGTGGGTCAGTATCAGCACGATGTGGACCAAAAACTTCTCAAACGCAAGCTGGAAGAAACCGTGGAAAGCTGCGTGAACTATGTCGGGGTGGATCTCAACACAGCCTCTAAGGAATTGTTGACCTTTGTGTCCGGCATTACCGGGGCGATCGCCAATAATATTGTGACCTACCGCAACCAAAATGGGGCGTTTCAGCAGCGGCGCGAACTGTTAAAGGTGGCAAAGCTGGGGCCAAAAGCCTTTGAGCAAGCGGCAGGGTTTTTGCGAATTCGGGCCGGGAAAAATCCCCTAGACAATAC